>JBCDCZ010000024.1:0-26982 GCA_039180865.1 Pseudomonadota bacterium
CCACCTGTCAGCACGTCGTTGCCGCCACCACCGGTCACATTGTCATCGGAATCGGAGCCGATGACCGAGTCGGCTAATGATGTGCCGCGGATCTCATCGATGCCCGTTGTGGTGATACCGGTCAGATCGAAGTCGAGGGCAGAACCATTCGCCTGGAAGACTTCGCCTGTGGCCTGGGACCCGTCAATCACTTCGATCCCGGATGTCGCAGCAGAGAAATCGGCCTGAACATCGAAGCTGTTACCGCTTCCACCGACGAAGACAAGTGTGTCCGTTCCGGTCGTGCCGGTATCCGAAATCACATTCGTGCCGGATGTGCCGACGATCGCGTCGAGCATGATCGTATCCGATCCCTCGCCGCCATCCACATTATCTGCTCCGGTGCCGTCGAAGATGGTGTCGTTACCGGCGCCGCCTTCGATCGTGTCATTGCCTGCACCACCGGAGATCGTATCATCGCCAGATCCGCCAACCAGGGTGTCAGTTTCGCTCGTTCCATCAAGGGTTTGGTCTGCAACATAAAAAGCATCGGCCCCTTGCGAATGAAGCGTTGAGATTTCCGAAGCCTCGAACTGCTTTGCGAAGAGACTCACTTCGTCGATCGAACCGGTGAAATGCTCGTCAATCCTGTCAGCAACACCGTCACCACTTCGTATCTGGCCCGCACCTATGACCCAGGGTTCAGAATTACCCTCGAGCCCACCGCTATAGTCGCTGCTTGCTGCTTCGGTTCCATCAACGAATATTTTCGAGCCATCCGGACCGAATGTCACTGCGATATCCGTCCATTCTCCGGCCTGCACAAGATCCGCATCGGTCCGGAACGTGTAGGTGTCGGTGTCATCCTGCAAACGGACTTCTATCGAACCGTCGTTTCGCAGCCATCCTGTGAAATGCCCACCACCGTCATTGTATTGGGAATCTCTGGAAAACAATGCCTGTTTCCCTGAAAGCGCATCCGGATTGATCGAAAGACTTATTGTGCCTTCTGACAGAATGAAAGCGTCGTCGTGAGGGATTTCGACATAACTTGATCCATCGACGACAAGCCCTTGGTCTCCCCCAGTCCCACCGACGCCGGCACCAGAATCGCTGGCTCCGTTTTGGTATATGCCTTCGTGGCCGTTGCCACTTGAATCCGCGACAACCGCTCCGCCATCATCAAACTTGAGATGAAGAATGGGTTGCGCGATGTCCTGGGATACGGATACTTCTGCTGGGGTATCGAGGGCTGCGCGCTCATCCATTAGATCAGCCGCCGTCACAATTGTGCCATCCGCGAACTCGAAATTCTCAAACCCCGTTACAGTATCGGTGCCTTCGGGCGAGCCATCGCGGTTGTCCGTAAAGACAAAGCCGTTTGTGGTCTCGGTGATGTCAAAATCGCCAAGATTGCCGTTGAAGATTGCAGTGTCCGTTCCGCTGCCGCCTTCAAGTGTATCGTCACCGGCGCCGCCTTCGATCGTGTCGTTGCCGCTACCACCGGAGAGAACATCGTTTCCGCCGCCGCCGGTGATATTGTCGGCGGAATCCGAGCCGATGACCGTATCTGCCGATCCCGTTCCGCGGATTTCATCGATACCCGTTGTGGTGATGCCTGTAAGATCGAAGTCGAGCGCTGAACCGTTGGCCTGGAGGACCTCTCCGGTTGCCTGCGATCCGTCGATCACTTCAATACCTGATGTCGCAGCCGAAAAATCGGCCTGAACATCAAAGCTGTTACCGCTGCCGCCGACAAAGACCAGCGTGTCCGTTCCGGTCGTACCGGTGTCCGAGATCACATTCGTACCGGATGTGCCAACAATCGCGTCGAGCATGATTGTGTCCGACCCCTCGCCACCATCGACGCTGTCCGCACCGGTACCATCGAATATTGTGTCGTTGCCGCTACCACCTTCGAGAACGTCGTTGCCAGCACCGCCGGAGATTGTATCGTCACCTGCAGCTCCGGTTAGCATGTCGGATCCGCTGGTCCCGTCGATCGTTTGATCCGGGTCGAGCGCATTCCGCGCGGCAATGAGATTACCTGCCGTAACGACAGTTCCATCAGCAAACCGGAAGTTTTCAACGCCGGTTACCGTATCTGTTCCTTCCGGGGAACCGTCGCGATTATCGACGAGAACAAAGCCGTCCACGGTTTCGGTGATGTCGAAATCGGCGAGGTTACCGTTAAAGACTGCGGTGTCCGTACCGGTTCCGCCATCAATCGTGTCATCGCCAGCACCTCCTTCAAGCGTGTCGCGCGCGCTTCCGCCGAAAAGAGAGTCATTGCCTTCGCCACCGACAAGCGTGTCGTTGTTGTTGGTGCCGGTTACAGTGTCATCGCCGACACCCGCATCGACCACAACCTCGTTGCCGCCCGTTTGCGACAGGCCTGACAGATCGATCGTATTGTTGCTATCATTGCCGAAGAGTGTGTTACCGCCGGTTTCGATACGCTCAAAACCTGAAGGATCGAAATCACCAACCGTTACATCTGACCCGAGGACCACCGTGTCGGTTCCAGCACCGCCTTCGATAGTCGTGCCGACTTCGTCACCTGAAAGGATGACTCTGTCAGACCCTTCGCCGGCATCGATGGTGTCTGCACCGGTCCCGCCGTCGATGACATCATTGCCCGCTCCACCGAAAAGTTGGTCGGAATCTGCACCACCATCCAAGGTGTCGTTGCCGATACCACCGAAAAGTGTGTCGGCACCATCACCGCCAAGAAGCGTGTCATTGTTGTTGGTCCCGGTGACCGTGTCATTGCCGTCGCCGGTATCAATAATGACCGCATTGCCGCCTGATTGTGTAATGCCAGACAGGTCGATGGTGTTATCGTCATCGGTGCCAAACAGCGTATTGCCGTTGGATTCGATCCGCTCAACGTTGGATGGATCGAAATCGTCGACCGTTACATCCGATGCGAGAACGATGGTATCGGTACCGCCACCGCCTTCGACGGTCGTGCCTCTTTCGTCGCCTGAAAGGATAATCCTGTCCGATCCTTCACCGCCGTCGATCGTGTCCGCGCCGGTTCCGCCATCGATGACATCCGCTCCGGCGCCACCGAAGAGTTGATCAGCACCCGTACCGCCGTCTAGCGTGTCGTTGCCGCCACCGCCAAACAGGGTGTCGGCGCCTTCACCGCCGCTCAACGTGTTGGCTTGCTCGGTTCCTGAAACGGTATCGTTTCCGGCTCCGGCATCAATGACGACCTCGCTTCCGTTGACCTGGTTAACACCGGTCAGATCAATCGTGTTGTCATCGTCGGTGCCAAAAAGCGTGTTGCCGCCGGTATCGATGCGCTCGACACCGGACGGGTCGAAATCGTCGACCGTCACATCGGATGAGAGAACGACGGTATCGGATCCTTCGCCGCCTTCAACCGTGGTGCCGATCTCGTCACCTGACAAAACAATCGTATCATGGCCTTCACCGGCATCGATCGTGTCAGCGCCCGTTCCGCCGTCGATAAAGTCCGCACCGACACCACCGAAAAGCTGATCGTTTCCAGACCCGCCATCGAGCGTATCGTTACCGCTTCCACCGGTGAGAACGTCGGCACCTTCACCACCGATGAGTGTATCGTGGCTGGTGGTGCCGGTGACGTTGTCGTCGCCGGCGCCCGCATCAATGACGACCGGATCTCCTCCGACCTGGCTAAGTCCGCCAAGATCGATCGTGTTGTTGATATCGGTCCCAAAAAGCGTGTTGCCGTTGGATTCAATCCGTTCAACGTTGGAAGGATCGAAATTGTCGACTGTCACGCCGGAAGCAAGGACGATCGTATCGGTCTCGCTACCGCCATCGATTGTTGTGCCGGTTTCATCGCCGGAAAGAATGATCCTGTCCCATCCTGCGCCAGCGTCGATCGTGTCAGCACCGCTTCCGCCGTCAATAGTGTCATTGCCGGAACCGCCGAAAAGTTGATCCTCGCCTTCACCACCATTCAAGACATCGTTGCCTGAACCACCGAAAAGCTCGTCATTTCCAATGTCACCTTCCAGGGTATCGTTTCCGTTACCGCCGAAGAGCGTGTCGGCACCTTCGCCGCCGAGAAGCGTGTCGTTGTTATTGGTGCCGGTGACCGTATCGTCGCCGTCACCCGCATCGATGACAACTTCATTTCCGCCAGTCTGGGACAAACCGGACAAATCGATCGTATTGTTGTCCTCGGTACCGGAGAGTGTGTTGCCACGTGTGTCGATACGCTCGACATTCACAGGGTCGAAGTCGTCGACTGTCACATCGGACGCAAGGACGATCGTGTCGGTCCCGTCGCCGCCGTCGACAGTTGTGCCTCTTTCGTCACCGGACAGAATAATTGTATCCGCGCCACTACCGCCATCGATCTGATCGGCTCCGGTGCCGCCGTCGATGACGTCATTGCCTGATCCACCGAATACCTCGTCTGTTCCAGAGCCGCCATCGAGCGTGTCATTGCCACCGCCGCCAAACAGGGTGTCTGCGCCTTCGCCGCCAATCAGCGTATCGTTTCTGATCGTGCCGGAGACCTCATCGTTGCCGTCACCCGCATCAATAACGACGTCATCGCCGCCGATCTGGTTAAGGTCGGTAAGGTCAATCCTATTGTCATCGTCGGTGCCAAAAAGGGTGTTTCCATTTGAATCGATGCGTTCGACGTTGGAAGGATCGAAATCGTCGACCGTAACGTCCGATGCGAGAACGATCGTGTCGGTTCCCGTACCGCCTTCAACAGTCGTACCTCTCTCGTCGCCGGAAAGAATAATGGTGTCGGAACCTGATCCACCGTCGATCGTGTCCGCGCCTTCACCGCCGTCGATCACATCATTGCCGGATCCACCAAAAAGCTGGTCATTGCCGATCCCTCCGTTGAGGGCATCGCTACCCCCTCCACCGAAAAGTGTGTCGTCGCCGATGCCGCCATTGATGGTGTCAGCTCCGCTTCCGCCGTCCAGAGTATCAGCACCTTCACCACCAAACAGCGTGTCGGCCTGTCTTGTACCGGTTACGGTGTCATCACCCGCACCCGCGTCGATAACGACCTCATTACCGCCTGTCTGGCTGACTCCGGTCAGATCGATCCGGTTATCGTCATCCGTGCCGAAGAGCGTGTTTCCATTCGTATCAATACGCTCAACCCGGTTTGGGTCGAAATCGTCGACCGTGGTGTCCGCTGCCAGAACGATAGTGTCCCGGCCACTGCCGCCGTCAACGGTCGTGCCGGTCTCGTCGCCGGACAGGATAATGGTATCACGCCCGGATCCGCCGTCGATCGTATCGGAACCGGTCCCGCCATCGATCACATCATTGCCGGATCCGCCAAAAATCGAATCGTCACCCGATCCGCCGAAGAGCGTGTCGTTTCCACGACCTCCAAACAGGGAATCGTTGCCGTCGCCGCCATCGAGTGTATCGTTGCCACGATCAGCCGAAATCGTGTCGTTGCCGCCAAGTCCGAAAATCGTGTCGTCGCCGCGGAAGCTTTCAAGTGTGTCATCGCCCTCGGTTCCGGTGATCTCCAGGTCGGAATTGCGGTCGATCATAGGTGGGAGCGAGGCTTCGGGCACCTCGGGCTCGTCACCGGCGGAAGCGTCAGCCTCAACCGGTTCATCGGCTTCTTCTGGCTCGCCTTCACCAGCCGGTTCTTCGTCAAAGATGCTGCCTGATGGGCTTTCTGCCTGAGCAAGGACTTCTGGTTCCGGATCGCTTTCGGATGGATCGAAACCGGCTTCTCTATCGCTGACACCGTCTTCATCAGCCGACTCGGCAGCGCCTGCAGCACCTTGGGCAGTCGTGACACGGTCTTGTACCGCGTCTTCGCCTTCGCGCTCAGCGCCTTCCCGTCTTCCGAATTCACCCTGGCTTTCAACCGCGTCTGGACCCGGGATCTCGTCGCCTTGCTCTGAGGTCTCATCGCCTTCGAGCTCGTTGAGGAGAAGCGGTTCCGTGCCGTTGAGATTTTCCTCACGGGACAGAACCCGATCGGTTACAAAGCTGGTCTGTAAAGTTCCAATTGAGCGGGCTTCCGTACCGAATGGGTCGTCATCCTCTACGAATGAGGTTTCGACGACGTCATTCGGCTCTTTAAGGTCAAGTGTTGGCGCCTCGTCCTGCTGCTCGTTAGGCAACTCCTGGGTGTTGGTACCGTCGGCGTTGGTTTCATAGCTGGCCGCGCTCCCGACAAGCACACCGCCGCCATCCGCGTCAGGACGACTGGTCTCTTTGTCGTTCAGGACGAAATCATTCGCCCGTGGCAATTGATCCTGATCACGGGTTCCTGCCGCTGCACCGTCTGAGCGGATAGTGGAGTTTTGATCATCAGCCATAGTGTCACGCCTCAATTACATATACCGCCGAAAGAGTCCGGCATGCAGAATGTAGGCGTGACTCATCTGGACAGAATTAACACGACGGGTGAGTGGCTTGTATTTTCGGAAATTTTGAGCCGGTTCCTTAACGAATACCTTAACCGACTTCAGACTCGCCCATAATTTCAGGCATTTCTTGACCTTATTTTAAGCTATTCATTCTAATCCTTAAGCGTCAGTTAAGGTGTTATTAACGATCCGGGTCAAATGGCAATTGGGCGTGCGCCGAAATCGCGGCGTGAAACGGTCGCACCGACAGGGAACGTTAACGCCGCACCAGGTGCCGGCGCGCCTCTGCCTGTGAGCTCAGGAATATCCCAAAACAACGCGAAGGAAACGGGTCAGGCCAGCAACGGTTTTGGAGGATTCCTCTACAAACTGGTGTCACCCGTTATTGGCATTTCTGCGGTTATGCATGAATTGTCTCCGTCAGGATTGCAGCGCCGCGGCATTCCTTTCTCACGGGTCTTGCGCCTTCCTTATTCGGTTCTTGTTGCGTCCGTTATGATCAATCTCTTTGGGCTCGCTTTACCGCTGGCGATCCTTCAGGTTTATGACCGCATCATTCCGAACATGGCGATGGAAACGTTCGCGCTGATGATTTTCGGACTGATTGCAATCGTGGCGGTCGAGGCGGTCCTGCGGATGGCCAGATCCTACATTATGGCCTGGGCTGCCACACGTTTCACCAAGGCGATCATGCAGGATCTGATGTCGCGCTTTGTCTTCGCGCCAAGCGGCGCCTTTGCGGACACTTTGCCGTCAAAAACAATCGAGAAACTGTCGAATGTTAACCGGATTGCCGACTTTTATGGCGGCCAATCCCGATTGATGTTTGTCGATCTTCCATTTGCTTTCCTGTTTCTCGGTGTCCTCGGGTTAATCGGTGGCTGGCTTGTTGTCGTCCCGTTGGTGATCCTCGTCCTGTTTGGCTTCATCACCATTGTTTCAAGTCGGGATTACAAGAAGCTGCTGGAAAAAAAGGAGGAACACGAAGCGCGCATATATGACTTTGTCGCTGAGACATTGACGGGAATTCTGACCATGAAGGCCCAGGCGGCGGAACCGCTCCTCATGCGCCGCTTCGAACGCCTTCAGGCTACCAACGCACAGCTGCACTACGACATCATCAAGACCGCCATGCAGGGCCAGACCTTTGCTGGGCTGCTTGGAAATGGAACCATGATTGCCATGGTGAGCACCGGCGCTGTTCTAGCAGTTCGCGGTGACATGACGATCGGAGCACTTGCTTGCTGTTCGCTCCTGTCTGGCCGAGCCGTCCAGCCGATCTTGCGCGTTGCAAGCACCTGGAACGAATTCCAGAGTGCGCGCCTTGCGATTGATGAAATCGCCAAGCTGATAGAAATCAATCATGTTCCGGACCGCAAGGTCGTCACCACACAAGCATCGATACCTGCGGTGCAGATAGAAAACTTCGCGGTCAACGCTGATATCGGCCTGACCACGAACGATTCACTGTCGGTTACAATTGAGCCCAGTGAGGTTCTGGCAATTGTTGCGCCTGACGGCAGTGGCAAGACAACACTCATCAAGAGCATGGCCGGGCTCATGGAGCCGCCATTTGGAAAGATCCTGATTGACGGCGTACCCGCCTATGACTTCCGGCGCATGAACGCTCACGGAGTTGGCATAACGGGACCAGACACCGAAATCTTCGCTGGGACGATTTTCGATAACATCAGTCTCTTCGGACATGGCGCATCGCCGGAATCCGTTCGCTGGGCAACCAATCTTGTCGAACTCGAAGGGGAAATCGATCAGTTACCGAACGGGTATGACACCCCGCTTGGTCAGGGTATTTCGGAGACGCTGCCAGCCGGCTTTATCAAGCGGATCCTGCTAGCCCGTGTTCTTGCCCAGAAGCCCGTTTTTTGGCTCATGGATGAACCCCAGGGCCGCCTTGATGACAAAGGCCGCATGGCCCTGATGCGCGCAATCGATCAAGTGCGTGGCTGGATGACGATTGTCTATTCAACCTCGTCGGAAGACCTGATCGCTCATGCAGACCGGATCTTGAAAGTTGACCGCAGCGGTTACCAGGTTTTTGACAGTTACGATGATTATCGTGATGCGATTAGCCGGGAAGAGCGGGCTTTCGGCGCTGATGCGTTTGATGCAGAAGAAGAAGCCCAAGATGCCGCTTTCGAAGAGGTCATGAACGCCGATGACCCATCATCCACCCGCGAGGTGTCGTGATGGGATGGAAGCCAGAGGATGATGCTAGCCAGACGCAGGACCCTCTTCTGGCACCCGAGGACAAGATCGCAGCGGAGGCCGTTGAAGGATCGGGCGATGGCCACCAAAAGAACAAATCCGAAGCGCCATCGGAAGCTGTAACGTCGGATCCGTCTGGTTCAGGTTATGGTGAGGAACGCGGAAAATCTAACGACGGAGTTGATCAACGTGAGTCATCCTTAGACAGCCCGCCACCTCTGCCGCTACCCGGAACGATGCCCCAGGACACGAAGTCCAAGCTCAATCTCATAGAAAAATTACACAAGGAGTTCGCGCGCAACGCATCCAAGTCAAAATTACCGCATGATCGCCTTGTGGAATTCGATGATGACCCGGCCTTGGAAACCGATTCGGCGAAGACCGGCTTTGAGACGCGGAGCGCTGGCAGCACGAGTGGTACCAATAGTGAGGTGGAGGTTTCAGCAGCCCTCCATAGGCACGACCAGAACGCGCGTACCCCTTACGAAAGATGCCTGCGCGCCATACTTGCCGAAATGAAATGGCCTGGGGAAGAGCGCCATATCATGCAGGCGATGCCGCATTTCAGGAAATTCAATGACCTTCCGACATTTAGGGGCACAGTGCACCATCTCGGATTCCTGACGCAAACTGTCAAAATCAAAGGCAATCTGCTTCCGAACCGTTTGCCGTGCCTTATTATCGATGACGAACGGCTGCCATCGGTTGCGCTTAAGCTTTCTTCGAACGGCAAGCTTCTGATCTACGACGGCGCGACAGGTCGGGTGAGCGAAGCGGATCATCTGGACAGAAGCTTCAAGCTCTGTGTATTCGAAAAACCGGACACGAGCATTTACGAAGGGCGAAACCGCAAGATCAGCTGGTTTTATGACGGTTTTCGCAAGTTCGGCGGCAAACTGCTGACCGTGATCTGTCTCACTTTCATTGCAAATCTGTTGGCACTGGCGACGCCGATTTTCACGATGAATGTCTATAATTTCGTCATCGGGTCAAAGTCTTACGACACGCTGAAACTGTTTTTAGCGGCGATGGTGCTCACGCTGGCACTTGAACTTTATCTCCGGCTTGTGCGCTCCAGACTGATCGCCTATGTCGGGGCGCGGTTCAACACGCAGCTTTTGATCGAAGGATTCAAACGCATTCTGGGTTTGCCGATAAACATGACCGAGAGTGCCTCGATCAGTCAGCAGATTGTGCGCTTGCGGCAGTTTGAAAACGTTCAAACCTTTTTCACCGGTCACCTCGTGAGCGCAGTCCTCGATCTGCCCTTTACGATTGTCTTTGTTATAGCAATCTCGCTCATTCATCCGTTGTTGGCTATCATTCCGCTAGGGCTTGCGGTGGCTTTCGCTATTCTGGGCGCAATCTCCATGCCGATCACGCGACGAAATGTTCTGAACACCGGGCGCGCCAGGCACCTCCACCAAAACCTGCTCATTGAGACCGTGAATAAGCGGGAAAGCGTTCGGCAATTGCGTGGGGAAGACGTCTGGATCAAACGTTGGAATGAACTCGGTTCCGTGTTCGGTCATCGGCGTTTCGATGCACAATTCTTTGACACGGTCATGCATACGCTCGCCCAAGCGCTCGTTATGGTGGCTGGCGTACTCACCCTGTGGGTGGGATCCATTCTGGTCATGCACAACGAACTCTCGATTGGTGCCCTGATCGCAGTGATGATGTTTGTCTGGCGCGTTTTGTCTCCGATCCAGACCGCATTTTTGAGTATGAACCGGATCGGGCAATTTGCGGAGACAGCCCGCCAGGCTGATATTCTGATGTCGCTGCCCCTGGAACGCAAAGATACGAAAGCGCCAACCCTTCGGCGTAATTACGAAGGGAACATTATCTTCCAGGGTGTGAGTTTCCGCTATGGTTCGACGGGCGATCCCGTTTTCCGCGGACTGACAGTTCGGATCAATGCCGGCGAAGTCGTTGCCATCACCGGAGACGCAGCGAGCGGGAAGTCCAGTTTTTTGAAACTCGTTCTCGGTCTCTATAAACCGCAGACGGGAAATGTCTTCATCGACCGGCTCAATCTTCAGCAACTCGATATTGAGGAAGTGCGCACGACAATCGGCTATGTCGCCCAGAGGCAAGATTATTTCTACGGAACACTGGCGCAAAATATTCGCCTCGCAAGTCCTTCTGCGACCGACCAGGAAATCGAAGAAGCGCTCGCAGATGCAGGAATTTGGCTCCCGCACCGCCAGTTCCCGGATGGAATCGAAACCCGTTTAACAGGCAAAAAGCTCGCTGAACTGCCAAACGCTCTTAAGCAATCAATCTCGCTTGCACGGGCTTTCGTGAAGAAGACAAATATCTATCTGCTTGATTCTCCAACGGATTATATGGGCTCATTCGAGAAAACTGCTTTGTTCGACAAGATCGATAATTTGCGGGGTAATGCCACGGTTGTCGTCGCAACAGACAATGACGAATTGATCGCGAAGGCAGACCGGGTGCTGTTCCTCAAGGGGGGCATCATTGCCTTTAACGACACACCCGATGTGTTCTTGAGGGCAAAAGCAATGAAGACGGCGCAAACAGCCTAGCCGCGATGGTCAGTCGCAAATCCGTGCCCCAATATCCTTAAAAATTAATTCAAATTAAAAGGGTTTGTGTGACTTTTGTAATGGTATCTGTAGAGAGTGCAAAGAGTGGCGGTCGTAAAAGATCCGTTGAGTGAAGACGATACTCTGTCCCTACCCCTTGAGATCGAGGGCGGTTATTGGGACGGAACGTTTCGTCGTATCCTATGGATTATCTGTCTTTTCATCATCATCCTTATCATGTTCGCGGCCTATACCCCGGTGCGCGAGGTTGCACGTGCACAGGGTGAGATCATCCCGGTCGGTTCCACGATCACAGTCGAACATCTTGAAGGTGGCATTGTCGACGAGGTGCTTGTTTCCGAAGGTGTCAGCGTGGAAAAAGGGGACACTCTGGTCTTGCTCAGAGAAGAGAGTGGATCAGGTGATTTCAATGAACTGCGCGTCAGACTGGACTTGCTCGAATTACGCCGTTTGCGGCTCGTGGCCCTCCTTCAAAATCAAGACCCTGACTTCGGTGAACTGGAGGCGAGCTACCCGCAGGATACTCAGGATCAGCGATTGCTCTTTAACAGCGAAGTCGCGGGTATCGCCGCCGCCGAGCGCGTATTCAACGCCAGGATTAAACAACGCGATGCGGATATTGCCGCGCGTTTCAACGAACTCAATGCGGTCAATTCACAGATCGCAATTTTCTCCGAGCGCCTGGCATCTCAGAGAAAGCTGCTTCAGCAGGGGTATTCGTCACGCGCAAACCTCCTGCAGGTGAAAAGCCAGCTCGAAGATGTTCGCGCCGAAGCGGCCCAGTTGAACGGCTCTGTTGAGTCTGCGCGAGCAGGCATCCTCGAAATTGAAAATGAAGCCGTCCAGGCAAAGAATGCCAAACGTGAAGAATGGTCTGATCAGCTGCTCGCGGCGATCGCTGAAATGGCGGAACTCCGCGAAAGGCTGACGTCGTCACGTGACCGTGTCGAGCGTCTTGCCATTCAGGCGCCGCGGAGCGGCCGGGTTCAAAGTCTGGCAGCGAAACGGGCCGGGGAGGTGATCCGCCCCGGTGACATCGTTGCTGAAATTGTCCCGCTTGAAACGTCAGTTGAAGCTGAAGTTCGGATTCTGCCGAAGGATATCGGGCACGTTGCGGTGGGTTTTCCGACCGAAGTTACGATCTCCACATTTGACCCGGAAATCTTTGGACGTATCGAAGGAACGTTGCGGGAAATCTCCCCGACAACGTTTGAAAGTCAGGATGGCGAGAAATATTATAAGGGACAGATCAGCTTGACGAAGAACGCCGTCAGCCATGGCGATCGGACTTTCCCATTGTCAGCAGGCATGATCGTGACCGCGAGTGTCACGACCGGGTCGAAGTCGGTTCTTCATTACTTGTTGAAACCGATTTTACGCTCGTATGATCGAGCCTTCTCGGAGCGATAGACGTTCGCCTGCGAGGTCATTCCGGTTATGTCCCGGTCGAACGCAGACCTCCGCCGTTCATTTGCTCCAAACGCATTGCAGTATTGTTCAGGGAACCATGCAGCGCTCGGATGGCGCGTTGAGCGCTTGCGAAAGCCAACACTTCATACTGCCCGCAAAGGATCTTCGCTTGAGAAAGTGGAAGGCGCATTCTGCGAAGGCGCAACATAGCGATCTCCTCGAATGCAACATTTGAAAGATCAATCATCTTGCAGATTTGGGTGAGCTTCGTACCGTTCACCTTGAAGAGCGCGCCGCTCACTATGCCCTCATTGAGTTCGGCAATACCAGCGATGAACTGGCAAAGGTCCTTAGCCTTGTCCTCCGCACAGAGCATCAAGGTGCATTCGTTGGCCGTTTTCCGTCCTGACAAAACAGCTTCGATGCAGTCTTTGGCAAGGTTGGAGAATTTCGTTTGCTCACGAGCCAGGATCATTTGCTTCTTACTACGAGGCGCGAGCGTAACATTTTGAGTTGTCTCGATCGTGCCCCTCAGGCGAACGGTAAGGGGCATGCTCAGGTGGGCCATCAGCGAGATGGCCACTTCGACAGGCATGTCGCCACGATAACTCAGCGCTTCGCAAAGCAGAGATTCCTGCGTGGCCTTCTCAGCAAGGATACTAAAGCCGTTCACGGAAAAACGGGCCCCCATGTTTTTCGCGAGCGTTATAAGATGAACATCGTTTCCGTATTCAATGAGGCTGTCGGTGACGAACGGATTAATGTTGTCCCGCTTCGCAATCGACAGTCTGTGTTCGTCCGAGTTTGTCTTGATGACATAAACAAGGTCATCATCCGAAAGCAGTTGCGAATTCTGCAGAACCGGATCGGCGACCCCGTAACTATCAACGGCCAGTTGACTGATCAAGTTGACCGATGTGTTTGGGAGGATCGCGAAGACGCGGGCAGCTTTTACCTTTGTCTGCTCCTGGGAGGAGTTCATCGTCTCTTCCGCGATGCGCGACATCAGGAGCATCTGGTCGTCATTCATCGCAGCGCCGCATTCGCTGCACACGTCTGCAACGAAGCTTAGTATACGATCCCGTTTCTTGGGAGTCGCTTTGGCCAGTATTCTCTTAAGGGACTTGGTCATTATCTCGCTGCCTTCGCGCGCAAAGTGCGGCCAATTCCTAAAAAAATTTTGAAGTGAAATGCGTAGTTTTATTGTGTTCCGTTATACATCAGGTTTACTTTTCGACTGATTAGTCTTGAAATCCATTCAAGCCATTGAAAAATATAGATATTTCTTGTTTGTTTTTTGTTAACCTGAGTTCTTAATTCGTTGTTTTATGAGCGCCCGCACAGCAATTAGTTCGGTATCCATTGGTCTTGAAAACACTTGACTTAAATTGCTTTCCAGACGGTTTTCCACCGACCCTGTTAAGAACGCGTGGATAGTTGCTTAAACTGCCCTCAGAGAGGAATTTTCGCTTGGCGAACGTAAGTCAGGTTTTTTATGCTAAGGACAATCCCGCATGGGAAGATGGCCTTGCGAGACTGGGTGAGGTGACACGGGGATATCTCGTGTTGCAAGGCCAAACGGTGCCTGAGAGCGGTGGTGATACCACCACTCGGCACCGTGATCAGGTGGCAATAAAACCAGATTGCCCCGTCGCAATTCTCACCGGCAGTGAACGGCCAGACGGGTCTTTGTTCGTAGCGACTGGATTGCTAGCTGACTTTGTCTCGCTCCAGATAGTGCACGAGCGGTTTTTGATGATAGCCGCGCCGCTCGTTCAGGTCTCCGACTAATTTTTCCGCGGCTTCGGAAATGACGGTGCCGGGCGGGAAGATTGCATCAGCACCCTCGGCGATGAGTTCAGCGTAATCCTGCGGTGGAACAACACCACCAACGACGATCATCACGTCGCTGCGTCCGCGGCTTTCCAGCGCTTTTTTGAGCGCAGGCACAAGCGTCAAATGGCCAGCAGCAAGAGATGACACGCCGACGATGTGAACGTCCTCGGCGACCGCCTGGTCGGCGACTTCTTCGGGCGTTGCGAAGAGGTCGCCGATGGTGACATCGAACCCGATATCCATAAAGGCGGAGGCAATGACCTTTTGTCCGCGATCGTGACCGTCCTGGCCCATTTTTGCGACCAAAATCCGGGGCTTTTCGCCGTCATTGTCTTTAAACACATTCACCATCGATGCCACCTGGTCGAGCTGTTCAGGTGAGAGCGCGGCGTTGCGATAAACACCGCTGATGGCTCTGCTTTGCGCCTTGTGCCGTGTGAATGCCCGCTCCATGGCGTCTGACATCTCACCGACGCTCGCCTTGGCGCGTGCCGCTTCGATGCAGAGTTTCAAAAGGTTTTCAGATCCTTCAGCGCCTTTGGTGAGGCGTTCCAGGGCCGCGCGGGTTTCATTCTCGTCGCGTTCCGCGCGAAGTGCTTTCAGTTTGGCGATTTGTTCCGCGCGCACCTTGTTGTTGTCGACTTTGAGAACGTCAATCGCTTCATCGTTCTCGACTTGATACTTGTTGACGCCGACGATCGTCTGGCCGCCCGTGTCGATACGGGCCTGCGTCCTTGCTGCAGCCTCTTCAATCCGCTGTTTCGGGATGCCAGCCTCAATCGCGCGTGCCATACCGCCGAGACCGTCAATCTCTTCAATGTGGGCGAGGGCCTTCTCGGCGAGGTCGAAGGTCAGTTTTTCGACAAAGTAAGAACCACCCCACGGATCGATGATCCGTGTGGTTCCGCTTTCGCGTTGCAGGAAAATCTGCGTGTTGCGGGCAATGCGGGCTGAGTAGTCGGTTGGAAGGGCCAGAGCTTCGTCGAGCGAGTTGGTATGAAGTGACTGGGTGCCACCCTGTGTCGCTGCCATGGCTTCGATGGCCGTGCGCCCGACGTTGTTGAAGACGTCCTGCGCGGTAAGTGACCAGCCCGACGTCTGACAATGCGTGCGCAGCGAGAGCGACCGCGTTTGTTTGGGCTCGAAGCGCTCGTCAACAAGCTTTGCCCATAAATACCGGGCTGCTCGCATCTTGGCGACTTCCATGAAGAAGTTCATGCCGTTTGCCCAGAAGAACGAAAGACGCGGGGCAAAACGATCAACATCGAGGCCCGCTTCGACCCCGGTTTTGATGTATTCCAGTCCGTCGGCAAGCGTGTAAGCGAGTTCGAGATCGGCCGTCGCACCGGCCTCTTGCATGTGATAGCCGGAAATCGAAATCGAATTGAATTTCGGCATATGCTCCGATGTATAGGCGAAAATATCGGCAATGATGCGCATCGAAGGTTGCGGCGGGTAGATATAGGTGTTGCGTACCATGAATTCTTTGAGAATGTCGTTCTGGATCGTACCAGACAACGCGGCTTGAGAGACGCCTTGTTCCTCGCCTGCAGCAATAAAGAGTGCGAGAACGGGGAGGACGGCTCCATTCATCGTCATCGAGACGCTCATTTGGTCGAGCGGAATCCCGTCGAAGAGCTCGCGCATATCAAGAATTGAATCGATAGCGACACCTGCCATTCCGACATCGCCCGCCACTCTTGGATGATCTGAATCGTAGCCACGGTGGGTCGCAAGATCGAACGCAATCGAAAGGCCTTTTTGCCCTGCCGCCAGATTGCGCCGGTAAAAGGCATTGGACGCTTCAGCCGTAGAAAAACCCGCATATTGCCGGATCGTCCAGGGTCGCTGGACATACATTGTCGGATAGGGACCGCGCGTGAAGGGAGCGAGCCCCGGCTTCGTGTCGATGTCGCCAAGCCCGTCCAGATCCGTGTGATCATAGGCGCTCTTCACGGCAATCCCCTCGGGCGTCATCCACGGGTCGGCCTCATCGAGCGCGTGACGCTCTGCCTGCCATGCGACCTTGGTGAAATCCGGAATGGCTGTCATGACGCGTCTCCAAGAAGGGCTTCGTCGGTTTTCGGTTTCAGCGGCTCGATTGTAAGCGCACCTTTGGTAATGACAAGTTCCGGGCGCTGCGGGATGTCGAGTATTTTTGCGTCGGCATTTCCGTCGAATGCGTGAAGGCTGACCCCGAGAACGATTTTCTCCCCGGATGAGAGAGCTTGCGCACGGGCCGCGTTCGATTGCTCGATCCATCCATGGATGAGGCCATCCACCAGAGCGTGGTTGATACCACCTGTTGCTTCAATCTCCTGGAAATGAGACCAAGCGGTTTTAGACAGTTGATCTGTGAGAGCTTCGAAAGCCCCACTACCGGCGGCCGGATCCGACACGCGATAGAGGTTCGATTCTTCTAAAAACATCGATTGCACATTTCGAGCCATGCGGCGTGCGAAAGGTGCTGGCAGCCCAGCGGCGGCGGTATGCGGTGTGACAGTAATGCTATCGGCGCCACCAATGCCGGCTCCGAAGACCGCCGAAGCAATGCGGAGCATGTTTGTATTTGGATCGCTCGCTGAAAGCATTCGGAAACTGGTTTCGCCATGAAGGCGGATCGGTTTTCGCTCCAGTCCGCTTGCTTCTTCTATCCTGCGCCACAAGAGCCTAAGCGCGCGAAACTTTGCGATGGTCATGAATTGATCGGCGTCTGCCGACAGTGTGAAACCGATTGCATTCGCGGCTTTGCGGAGATCCCCAAGCGCACCAAGCGTGCGGAAAAAGGCAACGCCATTTGCCAGCGTGATGGCCAATTCTTGGGCTTCGCTTGCACCCGCATCGTGGAAGATCCGTCCATCCGCCTCGAAGAACGGGCCGACAAAGCCGTCGGAAAGCCGCGCCTGCCATTCGTTGCGCATGTGCTCCTGGATGTCCTCGAACGGCCAGCGCATGGTGCCGCAATGGGCAACGGCTCCAATCGCATCAAGGCCAAAACTGACATCGAGGTTTTCGATTATCTGTCCGGTACGTTTGCAGTAATCAGAAAAGAGTTCCTGGGTTCTCTTGCCGCGCGGACCGGGTTCCAACCGCAAATGGATTGCCGAGAGATCGATCCCTGAAAGCGCGACATCGAATGTCTCGGGCAGCAATTCAAGACCAAATCCATGCGCGCTTTCTGCATCTGCAAAGCACATGGCAAGACCGGACGCCCCGCTCATCAGGTCGTCGAGGGCCTGACTGTTGGCGGCCTCCGGATCGGTGTGATCCATTTTCTGGACAAGACGCCAGGGTGTTGCGGGTGCGCGACCCGGTATTGCGCCCTTTGGTGTGCTTTGCTCGTAGAGTGGTGCGATCTCAATGCCGTCTGCGGACTTTGAATAGAGCGTCTCGAGAAAGTCAGCGCCCTTGAGCGCCTTTTCAGCTTCGGCACGCCAGGCGGCCATTGTCGGTTCTGGGAAATCCATTGAAAAGACCGGGCTCCTCTCTCCGTATAGGCTTGTACTATACCATCAGCGCGATCGCTATTTCCAATAGACTTAAGGCTCCGGACGCCACTGATTTACCGCAAGACCACTTCGCGTTTTTGCGAAAGGTAAGGTTCTCGGTGGGCGGTACAACTGCGTTGGATTTTCGGTGACCCTTTGCATTCCGCGCGATAACCGTTAGGGGATGAGGGACAGAAAGGTGCTTTATGACCGACCTTCCCATCGATCTCGTTTCCCGGCTTATCGGGTTTCCGACAGTCTCACGTGATAGCAATCTCGCACTCATTGATTTCGTTCGCGATTACCTTGCGAAGCTTGGCGTGGAGAGCACTCTTGTGCCGAACGGGGATGGATCGAAAGCCAACCTCTATGCGACTGCCGGTCCGAATGTTCCAGGCGGTATTGTCTTGTCGGGCCACACAGATGTGGTTCCGGTCGACGGTCAGGACTGGTCGAGCGACCCGTTCACATTGGTAGAGCGGCATGAGAAATTCTTCGGCCGCGGCACCGCCGATATGAAGACCTTTTGCGCTCTGGCCTTGGCCATTCTTCCCGATTTCCTGAAATCCAATCCGTCGAAGCCGATCCACCTGGCGTTCTCCTATGACGAGGAGGTCGGCTGTATCGGTGCACCGTCTATGATTGAAAAAATGGTAGGCGATGTTCCGAAGCCAATGGCGGTGATCGTCGGTGAACCGACATCGATGAAGGTCGTTACGGGTCACAAGAGCATTCTTCATGTGGAGACCCACGTCACCGGTCATTCGGTGCATTCTTGCCAGCTCGACCGGGGCGTCAGTGCGGTTATGACGGCAGCCCGCCTTGTTACGTTTCTTGAAGATATGATGCTTGAGAACAAGGCACGTGCCGACGCGGACTCACCGTTCGACCCACCTTATTCCACGATCCACTGCGGGATTATCGAAGGCGGCACGGCCCACAACATCGTCGCCAAGGATTGCCGCGTTGTGACCGATATCCGCACGATCGCCGGCGAGGATCCGCTGGAGTTCTTCAATCGCTACGAAGACAGGATCCGGACAGTTGTTGAACCGAAAATGAAAAGTGTTCGTCCTGAAGCGGGCGTTTTCTTGAAAAGGGGCAATGTGATCCCTGGTTTGAAACCTGAGGAGAACGGTGCCGCCGAGCGCTTTGCCCGGCAATTGACAGGTGACAATGGCCGTCACGCCGTTGCGTATGCGACTGAAGCGGGTCAATTCCAGACCGCGGGATATTCGGTCGTCATTTGCGGGCCGGGATCAATCGATCAGGCACACCAGCCCGATGAATTCATCAGCCGCGATCAGCTCGCCCAGGGTTGGGATTTTATGAAAAAGATTTCTCACACAGTGAGATAATGCCACCGGATTCTGCGAAATTTCCACGTATTTGGCCGTAGAGAGATATATTTTTCTCTCTGTGAGCGTACTTTGAAACGCCAATCTTCGTTTTCAAAGCGTTGCACCCCTAGATTATGTTCCATGAAAAAGCCGCCCAGTTATGGCAGGCGAAAACGTGGCGATCTGCCGAGAGGCGATGGCAAGACAGCACAAAGGGTGCAGCAATGAAATCAGTAACTGCAAATGATTTGACAGGCGGATATGTCGTGTTTCTTGCGACTGGTGGAGCCTGGAGCAAGTATATTGAAGATGCGGCGCTTTTTAGTGACGACGAGGGCCTGACAGCGGCGCTCGCTCAGGCTGAGCGTGACGAAAACCGCCAGATCATTGTCGGGCCATATGCCATCGAGATGGAACTCAATGAAGGACGCCCGTCACCGGCTCGTTTGCGTGAAAAGATCCGCGCCAATGGACCGACAGCCGCCTATGGCAGCGCAATGCGTCTTGAAGGTTTCTACGCGGCATAGCATCGTTCGCGGTTTCTAATCCCACAAACTCCCCGGTTGCTAGGAAACGTGCTGTAGCGCACCGGACATTGGTTTATTGCGCTTAGCGCGGATGGCATCTGTCAAAGGACACACCCATGTACCGCTACGACGAGTTCGACGCCAAGTTTGTCGCTGACAGGGTTTCCCAGTTTCGCGACCAAATCGCGCGCCGCCTGTCAGGAGAATTGAAGGAAGAAGAGTTCAAACCGCTTCGGTTGATGAACGGTCTTTACCTGCAGCTTCACGCCTACATGCTGCGCGTCGCGATCCCTTATGGGACGTTGAATTCACGTCAGATGCGGATGTTGGCGCACATCGCGCGAAAATATGATCGCGGCTACGGCCATTTCACCACAAGGCAGAACATTCAATACAATTGGCCAGCGCTGGAAGATGTGCCTGCTATTCTGGATGACCTTGCAAGCGTTGAAATGCACGCGATCCAGACATCTGGAAACTGCATTCGTAATGTCAGTGCCGATCATTTTGCAGGCGCTGCCAGTGATGAAGTCGCCGACCCGCGCGTCTATGCCGAGATCCTGCGGCAATGGTCGACGGTCCACCCGGAATTCACCTTTCTTCCTCGCAAGTTCAAGATCGCGGTCATTGCCGCCGAGAGTGACCGCGCCGCAATGCGGACCCATGACATTGGCCTTCAGGTGAAGCGAAACGACGAGGGTGCACTTGGATTTGCGGTCTATGTTGGTGGCGGGCAGGGCCGTACGCCGATGATCGCAAAACTCGTCAATGAGTTCGTACCTGAAAACGATCTGATCGCCTATTGCGAGGCCATCCTGCGGGTCTACAACCTCTATGGAAGACGCGACAACAAATATAAGGCCCGGATCAAGATCCTTGTTCACGAAACGGGCCTCGACGAATTGCGTAAGGATATCGAGGACGAATTCCATCGCATCAAAGATGGCGTGATCAGGCTCCCGAAAGAGAGTATTGATGCCATTGCTGCTTACTTCGCAGACCCGGACTTTGCCGACCTGCCCGCAGAAAGCGCTGCTTTCGAGGCACGGCGCGCGAGCGATAGAGCGTTTCAGATCTTCGCTGAGCGCAATCTCCATCCGCACAAAAAGCCCGGCTACACATCCGTCACGATATCATTGAAGCCGGTCGGAGCGCCTCCCGGGGACGCGACCGACGTTCAGATGGAGGCAATGGCCGACATCGCGGAACGCTACAGTTTCGATGAATTGAGGGTCAGCCATGAACAGAATGTCGTGCTCCCGCATGTCCGGCTCGACGATTTGCCTGCGGTCTACGACGCACTTGTCGAAGCAAAACTCCATTCGGCTAATGCCGGCCTGATCACCGACATGATCACTTGTCCAGGGCTTGATTACTGCGCGCTTGCTAACGCGCGGTCAATTCCGGTCGCCCAGCGCCTGTCAGAGCGCTTTGAGGACATTGAGCGCCAGCAGGATATCGGCGAAATGAAACTGAAAATTTCCGGCTGCATTAATGCGTGCGGTCATCACCATGTTGGTCACATCGGCATTCTTGGTGTGGATCGTAAGGGTGAAGAACTCTACCAGCTCACGCTTGGCGGATCGGGCGATGAAAACACATCCATCGGCAAAATAACGGGGCGTGGTTTCACATCTGATGAAATCGTTGATGCGGTCGAGACCGTAGTCGATACCTATCTTGGCATCCGGGAAACGGCGGACGAGACCTTTATCGATGCCTATCGGCGGGTCGGCGATCAACCTTTTAAAGAGGCGCTTTATGGATAGGTTCGGTCCCAGCGAAGCAACGCGTATCAGCCCGGCCTGGCTCGCCGATCCGGCAGCGGTATCTGAGCTCTGGAGTGCCCAGGATTATCGGGCGGCTGCTCTCAATGCTCAGTATGAGGATACGCCGACCCTTCAAATCCTGGAGGAGATGATCGACTTCGAATTCCAGGGTCGTCTTGCGTTGGTTTCAAGTTTCGGAACGCAATCGGCCGTTCTTTTGAGCCTGATCGCTGAGGTCGATCCGTCCTTGCCGGTTCTGTTCATCGATACGGGAAAACTCTTCCCCGAAACGCTGTCCTATCGCGATCAGCTCACCGACCATCTTGGATTGAGCGATGTGCGGTCTGTCAGCCAGAAGCCTTCGGCGCTCAAGTTTCATGATCCGCATGGCGCGCTTTGGATGAACGATACACAGACCTGCTGTGATCTTCGCAAGGTCGAGCCGCTTGATCATGCCTTGTCTGATTTCGATGCCTGGATTTCCGGCCGGAAGCGGTTTCAGGGCGGTGAGCGGACGCAATTGCCGGTCTTCGAGGCAGATGGTCCGCATATCAAGATCAATCCGCTCGCGACCTGGTCAAAATCGCAGATTGAGTCTTACGCGAAGGCGCGCGCTTTGCCGGAGCATCCGCTTTTGAAAGACGGATATCGTTCCGTTGGCTGTGCGCCATGCACGCAGAAGACCCCGGAAGGGGCTGACGATCGGGCAGGGCGTTGGAACGGATTGTCGAAGACTGAATGCGGTATCCATCTGGGTGGCCGCCAATCAAATCGCACCTGACAGGGAAGGGAATGGCGATGACCGAAACTGTGACACTTTGGAAAGACGGACGCTTCTTCAAGGACAGCTTCAAGCTGGCTGAAGCTGGTGAGACGTCAGGCGATCTGATTATCAGCGCCGATGAATGGCTTTCCGGTGATTATGCCAATCACAACGGCCGTCTGGGACTGAGCCTCCAGGCTAGCGACGATATCGAGGCGCTTTCGAAAGACTTTGAGCGGTTCGACGTCATTGTTGTGAACTTCCCGGGTTTTGCAAACGGCACGGCTTTTTCAATTGCCCGTCTTGTGCGCGATCGGCATGGCTATTCAGGCGCCATACGCGCGAGTGGTGCTTACATTCTCGATCAAATGCCGCTTCTCCTGCGCTGCGGTGTCGATCATTTTGAGATTTCTTCTGATGCGGTGCGGACTGGTTTGCAACGCGGCTCATGGCCCGACCTTGAAATCCGCTATCAGCACGCACTTGATGGCGATGATACGAGCGAGCTTGACGCAAAGCGTCCATGGCTCACAGCCGTATTCGAAGCTGACGACGCGTTCGAACGCAAGGTCGCCTGACGGTCATCAGTCTTTCCGATTGCACTTATTTATGCCGGGGTCAGTCCCCGGCATTTTTGTGGGCGGTCGAAAGCTTACGTCTTCAATACGTCCAGATCTTCGAAGAGTTTCAGGGCTTCAGGATTGGCGAGCGCCTCTACGTTCTTCACAGGGCGCCCATGGACGACTTCCCGCACAGCCAATTCCACGATCTTTCCGGACTTGGTACGCGGTATGTCCTCTACGGGAATAATTTTCGCGGGTACATGGCGGGGAGACGCACCGGTTCTAATCTTTGTCTTGATCTTCTTTTGCAGATCGTCGTCGAGCTCGAATCCGTCAGCAAGCCTGACGAACAGAACCACCCGCGCGTCGCCGTCCCATTCCTGCCCAATGCAGAGGCCTTCTATAACCTCGTCTAATTGTTCGACCTGATTGTAGATTTCCGCCGTACCAATTCTGACGCCTCCCGGGTTGAGTGTGGCATCCGAACGCCCGTGGATGACCATTCCACCGCTTTCGGTCCATTCGGCAAAATCACCGTGACACCAGCAATCGTCAAAGCGGTCGAAATAGGCGCCGTGATACTTTTCGTTGTTGTCGTCGTTCCAGAACTTGATCGGCATCGACGGGAACGGCTTGTTGCAGACAAGTTCACCCTTTTCCTGGCGTACGGGTTTGCCGTCATCATCCCAAACATCGGCGGCCATGCCGAGGCCCGCCCCCTGGATTTCGCCAACATGAACTGGCTTTGAAGGAACGCCAGTGACGAAACAGGACACGATATCCGTGCCTCCTGACATGGACGCAAGATGCATATCTTTCTTGATGTCCGAATAGATGTAACGGAAACCCTCAGGCGCAAGCGGACTTCCCGTTGCGCACAAGGACCGGAGCGCTGACAGGTCGTGGGTTTTGCCAGGCGACAATTCCGCCTTTTTCAACGCATCGATGAACTTTGCCGATGTGCCGAAATAGGTGAACTTTTCATCTTGTGCGTAATCGAAAAGAACCGTTCCGGTTGGCGCAAACGGTGAGCCGTCGAAGAGCATCAGACTGGCTTCCGCCGCAAGACCGGAGACTAGCCAGTTCCACATCATCCAACCGCATGTCGTGAAGAAGAACACCCGGTCATTCGGTCTGAAGCCGTTGATAATCACATGCTCTTTAAGGTGTTGAATAAGTGTGCCGCCAGCGGAGTGGACAATGCACTTCGGGACGCCTGTCGTGCCGGACGAGAACAGAATGTAGAGGGGATGGCGGAACGGAAGACGCTTGAAGGTGACGGGGTTTGGTTCATAGCCAGCCGTTAAAGCGTCAAGCGTTTTCGCGCGGGGCAGGCTCTCAGCGACAGCTTCGGCAATCCCGATATAGGGCACGACAACAATATTCTCAGCGCTCGGAAGGCCCTCGGCGATCGGCTTCAGCTTGTCGCCAATCTCGAGACGCTTACCATTGTAGTAATAGCCGTCGCAGCAGATAAAGAGCTTTGGTTCGATCTGTTGGAAACGATCGAGAACGCCGCGTTCGCCGAAATCTGGTGAGCAAGAGCACCAGATCGCACCAAGCGACGTCGCGGCGAGCATCAGCGCCACCGTTTCGGGCAGGTTCGGCATCATCGCAGCGACCCTATCGCCTTCACCGATGCCAAGATCAACCATTGCCTGCTGTAGTTTGGAGACGGTCTGATGCAGTTCGTCATGCGACCAGCGATAGGCGACTTTGTCCTCACCACGGAAAACGAGCGCGTCTCCGGAGCCTGTTTTGCGCATGAGATTTTCGGCATAGTTGAGGCTTGCGTCTGGAAAGAACTTCGCCGACATCATCCGGTCGGAATCGATCAGGGCCCTCACCCCCTTTTCGCCAATAACACCACAATGATCCCAGACGAGATCCCAAAACCCAGCAATATCGGTGATTGACCAGTCGTGCAGACGGTCATAATCCATGAGATCTTTGCCGGTCTTTTCGCTTGCCGCCTTCATGAACGCCCAAAGATTGTGGTCTTCGATTTGCGTCTGGCTGGGTTCCCAAAGCATCTCCGGCATGATTATCTCCCGCGTCGCCTTTCAATATCCGCTCGCTATAGCACAGCCCAATTGGAAAACGAGTGATTGATGTGGAATTGATTTTCGGGCCCCTCCAGGTCTGGACATTTCAATGTGGCGGGAATGCCGCCCTTTAAAGGCAGCGCGAATTAAGTTATTGATGGTCGGAGAGGATTTCTTGCAACAGGATTCGACCCAACTTGTCTGTCCGCCGCCTTCTCTTGGGAATTCCACTTGTGGTGCTTTTGTTAAGTGCCACTATGGCGTTCAGCTTTTGGCTGGTTCCCAAAGATCGTCTCAATCAATTAATCGAAACACAATTGAGCGAAGCGTTTGGCCATGACGTCAAGGTCCGCGGTCGTGCAACTGTAACGGTTCTGCCTTATCTCGCCGTCACATTTGGCCCTGTTACAGTTTCCGGCGATAATGCGAGCACAGCACCGATGGCTGAGATCGAGCGGGCTTCCGGCCGCCTTTCGGTAATGTCCTTGTGGGATGGAAGTCCGGCGCTCCGGTATCTTGAGATCGAAAACGCGAAGATTCGGGTCGCGCGGTATGAAGATGGCAATTACAATTGGGCCGCAGCACAGTTCTTTTTAGAGCCGGAAGATGAGACTGCGGAAGAGACCGGCCTGCGTTTTCCCGAGAGGCTGCGGTTCATAACACTCAAAAACAGCACGCTTTTCGTCGAGAATCCGGACTTTGATAAACCCGTCACCCTCAACGACATGAACCTTAAGATTGTCGGTCCACCCCGTTCGGGGTCTTTGGCAATCGATGGTGATGTTAATCTTCGCGGGGAACGTCTGGCCGTTGACATCGATCTTGCCCGCCCGGGACTGTTTGCCTCCGGGCGTGCGAGTGCTGCTGAGATCAGTGTCGCAGGAGAGCGCCTTGAGGCAACGTTCAAGGGCGACCTAACTGTCAAGGACGAGATAACGGCTGACGGCTCGCTGGAAGCCGACATACCGTCCGCACGAGTCCTGGCAAGCTGGCTCGGTTTTAAGGGCAGCCGAGCCCTGCCGGATGAGGCTCTCAGACTGATTGGCGATGGTGTTTTTACAAGCAACGATCTCAACTTCCGGCCGATAGCGGTTCGGATGGCAGGTGGAAAGGCTGACGGTCGTCTGGCGGTAGATCTGTCCCGGGAGACGGTCGATATCTCCGGCACGCTTGCCTTTGACAGCCTAGCTTTGCACACGGCTGGTGAAGAGGAAAATCCGCATCTGTCACTCTTGCAGGAAGTCCTCGCAATTACCGAAGAAGACGTCCGACTGGACATTCGTTTGTCGGCCGACAGTGCCAAAATTGCGCGATACAATTTCACTGAACTGGCCGCAACCCTGGTTCTATCCGAAGACACATTTTCGATCACCATAGGGTCTGCCGAACTTGAAGGTCTTGGCATTGATGGCGAGGCTCAACTGAGTTTCGGCGGTGGGGAAAGAACGCTTAATGCGGATATCATTGTGCGTAATGCGGCTGCCGATAGTCTCAGGGATTACTTTGAGCTGAGCCAGCCGATCAACGGTCAGATGACGTTGGCGATGGGTGTTCAGGCCAAGGGAACGGATGCTCGGAGCCTCGCCAAAGCGACTGAGCTTGAATTCTCCGTGGATGTTACAAGTGGTGCCTTAAGCGGTGTCTGGCTCCCGGCGGTCTTCTCAAAGACGCAGGGGCTCGATCAGGCAGCGATCAACAATCCGGGATTTCAGACACCCTTTGACCGCGCTTTGATCCACGCGACTGTTGAGCAAGGTGGACGATTGAACTTGCGCAAAATCACAATGGTTGGTGCTGATTTTGAAGTCAGCGCAACGGGACATACAGTGCCATCGACCGGAGATCTTGTCGCGGCTGGCCAGATCGTCACTACCGAGAGCGACGCACAGACCGAAGGAGAGGGCCTGACAACCAAGTTTATGATTGTCGGTCCTCTGGACAAACCGCGTATTTCCGTCATCAACGACGTCGACATCCTAACCCCCGTTTCAGGGCAGTAGCGCTCGTTTCCCGGCGATTGGGCCAGGCACCCCAGCCTGGCATTTATGTTTCATCAACCAAAATGTGGCTTCATTAACCATGATGTGATCCG
>JBCDCZ010000025.1:0-26823 GCA_039180865.1 Pseudomonadota bacterium
CGATTCCGTCTCAGTTTTGACGAATAATCCTCGTAAGCTGGAATCACTCAGAGAATATGGGATTGAGGTTGATAAACGGATCGCCCACCAGGCGCCCGTCAACCAAAACAACGACCATTATCTGAAAACGAAAGCGAAACGGTCCGGGCATCTCCTGAAGTACTAAGGCTCGGACGTTTTCCATCAGATAGGGACGCGTGTCGCTTGCCATAGGCAAGGGCAGCCAGGTTCGATCCCAAACATAACCTTTTCGCGGCCATGCGAAGGCCGGCGTGCCACAAATGTGGGCGCCGGCTCTTTTTCGTCCGAGGTCAGATTTTCTTACAAGACGGAGGAAGACCAGAGGCGATCGCGTGTTGCGCCTCTCCACGGTCCCGCTATCTTATGGGAAGACGGAAGCCCATCAGAGACATCCGGACCTAGGCGGAGGCAAACATGGCCGAATACTCCAACTACATTGAAACCGGTGAGATGCGGGGTTATTCGCTCGCGATGCGCATCATTCACTGGCTTATGGCGCTCATTATGATCTGGATGATGATAGCGGGCATCCTGATGGTGAACGTCTACAATAAGTTCGATGCCACAACCAATTTTCTCTATCACCAACACCGGGGCTTCGGCTTCGTACTGCTGATTCTCGTAGTTGTCCGCCTTGTGCTTTATCGCTTCAATCGCCCCCCCTCGCCTCTTCCAGCCGGAATGTCGCCGGCGCAGAAGCTCATTGCGGAAGCAAACCATTTTCTGCTTTATCTCGCGCTCATTCTCCATCCGTTGCTTGGTTGGTACGCAACGAATGCATGGGGTGTAAAAGACATACCGATCTTTGGCCTTTTTACGCTGCCCCCGCTCGTCGAAAAGAACCGCGAGCTTGGCGACTTCCTGCTTATGATCCACGGCTATGTGGGATTCGCGATTGTCGGTCTGGTCGCGCTCCATATCCTGGGTGCACTCTGGCATCTGAGCCAGGGGGACGGAGTGTTCTCACGGATGCTTAAATCGAAAATTACGACCAACTAGCGATCATTCACCGAAGCCTGACGCAATTCGCCATTATGCCAGAAATAGGCTGCGAAACAGGGTTCCGCGCCGGCTCCTCCGCACGCGCTTCCGTGAAGTGAGAGAAGAAGAATTTCGCGGTCGAACCATTCGACCGTCTTGAACGCGCGCGCGAGGAAATCGTAGCGTTTTCCGGAGGTCAGCACGACAAGACTGCATCCTCCGCTGCCGCACCAGAAGGACGCCGCGCTGGTGCAATGCAGTTTTGAAAAATCTATGATGACATCGTTTCCGCTGTCGCTGCCCAAGTCGACTGAAAGGACGGCACCCTCATCCCGCTCGAACCGACCATCATCGATCGATGCGCATTCTTCGGCGGCTTCCGCCAATACGGCTTCGGCATCGATTGGCCCGCTCGCCTTTACGGGGAGGGAAATTGTGACGGCTGCAAAGAGGGCCGCCACAGTTAAGCAATGCCAGATGCGAGATTGAACCACGACCGTCTCCTTTTTGAAAACTCATCGACGGGTCAGCTCCGCAACACTGGTGCAAGCAAACCCCATGCTCTAACAATGAAAGCCCTTTTTCTTTCATGCAAGCGGAGCGATCATGGCGCACATATCCGGTTACGAAGTCTTCGCCATTAAATATGCTGAACGCAACAACCGGACCCGCAACGACAGTTTTCTGTTCGATCCGCACCATAGCGACCGTCATCCGATGGATTATTTCGTCTGGATCATCCGCAATCAGAGCCGGACAATTCTGGTCGATACCGGTTATGACCGGAAGGAAGGAAAGGCGCGCCTCAGACCTATCCTGATCGAACCTGCAGAAGCCCTGGCGGACATCGGTATCGACCCGTCGTCGATCGAGACCTGCATCATCACTCATCTCCATTATGATCACGCCGGCAGTCTCGGAGACTTCGAGAACGCGAAATTTCACCTTCAAGAACGCGAAATGGCGTTCGCGACAGGTGCATGCATGTGCGATCCGACCCTCAAGATGCCCTATACCGCCGACCATATCTGCACGATGGTCAAACGGGTTTATTCGGGGAAAGTCGTCTTTCACGACGGCGATGCCGAAGTTGCACCCGGCGTAACCGTCCATCGAATTGGAGGGCATTCCAGAGGCATTCAGGCGGTGCGAGTGGAGACCGACGATGGCCCGCTCGTTCTGGCCTCGGATACGTCTCACTATTATGAAAATTTCATGCGACGAAAGATGTTTCCGGTAGTTGTCGACGCAGAAGATATGGCGCGCGGTTTCGATCGCTTGCGTGAGCTCGCCGAAGGCGACATTGCCCGCATTATACCGGGCCACGATCCACTGGTGACATCAAGTTTTGAACCCGCTTTTGAAGGCTCAAAAGCGGAAATCCGACGCCTGGAACGCGGGCCTTCAATCGGCTCTTTCTTCACCTAGGGTATGGAACACCGAACCTTCGCCGAGTTCGTCTGCTACGCTCGCTTGGCGTCTTGGCCTAAAAGCATCGATAACAGGTCTTCGCGGGCCATCGGCTTCGCGAAGTGATAGCCCTGCAAGACATCGCACCCCAATTCGGTCAGAATGCGCGCATGTTCGGCGTTTTCGACGCCCTCCGCAGTGACTCCGATCCCGAGCGAATGGCCAATATTGACAATTGACTGAACCAGCATGCGCTGGGTTGGATCCGTATCGATTGGACCAACAAGCTGACGGTCAATCTTCATCCGATCCGGATTCACCTTCATCAGTCCGATAATTGATGCACGCCCGCTTCCAAAGTCGTCAATTTCGATGAGAATGCCAAGCTCGCGCAGCTTATCGATGTTCCAGGCGAAAGGTTCGTTGTCTTCATCGAAGTAGATCGATTCGAGCAACTCAAATGCGATTGGTGTTTCGATATCCGGCAACCGGGTGATCTTGTCTGCCAGTTCCGGATCGGCCAAACGCCGGAAACTCACATTGACCGATATCTTCGGGATAACAAAGCCGCGGTCGGCGCAGGTCACACAAAGATCGACACTCTTTTCCAAAATTTGTTCGTCGATACGCGAAACAACATTGAGGTCTTCTGCGACGGGTAGGAAATGGAATGGAGCTAGAATGCCCCGTTCCGGGTGATTCCATCTCGCCAGCGCCTCGACACCGGCAAGTCTCCCATCACGCGACGAATATTGCGGCTGGTAATGAGGTTCGAATTCTCCGGCCTCAAGGCCTCGGAGCAAATCATCTGCGAGCGACCGGCTTGCGATGATCGATGCCTCAAGTTCCTTTGTGAAGGTACAATAGCGGCTGCGCCCCTCGTTCTTCGCACGGTAAAGCGCAAGGTCGGAATTGATCAGCAGATCCTGCGCAGAGACACCTTCCTTCCAGAAGGCGACACCGATGCTTGCGCTGAAACGGCAGATCGCACCACGATACGTGAGCGGCCTTTGGGTTTCCGCCAAGAGTTCCTTACAAATCTTGTGAATGGCTTCTTCCGATTGAAAATCCGTGAGCACCGCGACGAATTCGTCACCGCCAATACGAGCAAGAAAGGCGTTGTCGCCAATAACTCGTTTGATGGTCTCCGCGGTCTCACACAAGACGTAATCACCGGCTGCGTGACCAAGGGTATCATTAATCTCTTTGAAGCGATCCAGATCGATGTGAAGCATACAGACGTTGGTGCCGGGATCCGACGGATCTGCAAGGAGCTTTTCCAGGAAACTTGAAAGCGACCGACGATTTGCAACGCCTGTTAGTTCGTCGACGGTTGCCTGCCGTTCCACCTTCCTGTTGGCGATCCGCAAAGCATCAGCCGTTTCTTCCAGCGCTGATTGCTGTTTCTTGGTCTCCGTGATGTCGAGATACGTGGTCATGCTCCGTTTGCCGACCGGCATGCACGTAAATCGAAGAATCTTGCCGTCGCCACGCACCATTTCCCAGGACTTGTAGTCGCCTTTGGCGATCTCGGCGGTTCGTTGGGCGAGATACGCTTCCCAAACCTCATCGTCATCATTGTCGACGGTGTAGATCCCTTTGTGTCGATTGAAGTCGATCACCTCTGCCAAAGTTGGATGCTTGTCCATAAAATCAGGAGGAATTCTGAAGAGTTCCCCGAATGCCTTGTTGTGCAGACGGACCCGATGATCAGGATCCATAAACATGATCCCAAGATCTATGTTGTCGAGGACTTCTTTCAGGAATCGTTCCCGTTGCTTCTGTTCACTGATATCACGCCAGATAACGCCAAACCGCCAAAGCTCTCCGTTTTCGTCAAGAATCGGCGACACGCTAAGGTCAACCCAGACGGGCGTTCCGTCACGGCTGTAGTTGATGACTTCGACCCGTATCGGCCTGCCTTCGCGATAAGCATCCTGGATCTTTGCCGACGTTTCGAGGTCTGTATCAGGACCGATCACAAACTCCCGGGGTCGGCGGCCTATAAGTTCATCTTTGGTGTATCCGATTGCTGCACAATAAGACGGGTTGCACCATTTAATCCTTTGGTCCTGATCAACGATGACCATCCCGTCATTCACCCATTCGGTCAGAGCAACAAGTTCGATGTATTGGCCGCGGCTTTTGATGAGTGCTTCGTTGGATTGTTTGAGTTCTTCTGTGCGCTCGTCAACTCTGCGCGACAGCTCATCGGCGCCCTTCACCTTGCTGAAGACGAAATAAGCGACCAAGCTTGCAAAACTTAAGCCGAAAGCCAGAAACACAAGCAGCTCTGTCAGGGCCGGCGCAATCAGACCAACGTCCCGGTGCTGAGCCACGATACGCCAGACACGACCTGCGGCTTCAAATTCGATGCTCTCAAAACCCGTGCGTATGTTGTCAATAAGAAGGCGCCCTGACCAGCCGTCAAATGGGACGCCGGTCAGCTTTGAGCTCGCAAGAACGGTCTGGAAGGAGAGGTCCGGAGCGCCACGCTCTGCAATATCTTTGCGAAATCCGAGATCATGGACTTCCACGTCTATTCCAAGAAACGTCAATTCCATGAACTGTTTTGCAATAATGGAGTTGCTGAAATAGGCCGCAACGACAACGCCGACGAAATGTTCACGGCGCTCGTCTATGGTAGGCGGGACCGACCCTCCACGATAAATCGGTTGAAACGCAAGAATACCGGGCACTTGCGTCAAGAGATCAAGGCGTTGAGAAAATTGCGTCTGGCCAGTGTCGCGTGCCGCAAAGACGGTCTCCCGACGCACGTCTTCAGAAAACAGATCAAAACCGGTGAACTCGTCTCGGAGTGATGCCGGCGCGATCGCAACGAGCGGCAGAACAGTCGACCTTTCCGTTTTCGGGAAGATTTTCAATGGGCCATAACCCATTGCTCGACGTTTACCTTCGAAATCAAGCATTTGAGCGCGTTCATCAAGCACTGCGCGGTCGTACTGCAAGGCGAGCCCGACCGTCAGGAGGTTCGGGTCCCATTCAAGAATTCTGGCTTGATCGATAAAAGCGTGAAAACCCGAGGTTATCTCGCTACCCGTGAAATCATCGGACAGATTAACGACAGCGCCGATCTTGGCTAACGCGCGGACCGTGTTGGAAATTTCGAATTCGATGAGCGAGCCAATACGCGTTACACGATCCTTGAAGGCCTGCTCGCCGACAGCCTTACGACTCTCATAGATTGAATAGGCGGCAGCACAGAACAGACCGAGAATAACGAAGAATATCGCCCCTGCAAGCCAAGGCCCTTTTATGGTTCTTGGTAATGTGGGCATTGAAGATTGCATTCCTGGTCTACGGGAGAGTGGCGATATAGTAGTTTCCAAGACTTGCGATAAAGTTAAATTAAAAGATGCATCAGTACACAATGACCACCACTCTGGGTTGAGCAAACGCCCGAATGGCCTTGAATTTCCAGAGTGACTGGGCGTCACGGTATGAACCGGGAACCGGGTGTTGCATCACAAACCCATGGAGCTCCCGCAGGCGTGACTTGCCTTTCTTGTAAGCTCGCCTTAGCTACGTTTTACCCTATAGCCGGGTGACATCGGACCCGACCGGTCTTCATCCGTCCGCTATTCCAGCCCGGGTCTGATACTCGCGGCATCAGCAATCTGCGAAAGGCGAGACGCTTGCTACGTTCATTCTTTCCAAGACCTTCACTCTTTTTTTCATCTGCGGTCGCATGGACAGTGCTCGCCTTCATCATCTGGTACCTCATTCCAGGCCTTGAAGACCTGTTAAGCGTCGGTGAGTTGATCGTCGGCCCAACGCCGGAAACTGCGCCCGGTGAACGCCCGCCGTTCTTCAACGCCGAGAAGCTCTGGACCTACCAGTACATCATCATGTGGGCCGTCGCCTTCTGCTGGATCTGGTGGTATTTCGAGCGGAACATCTGGTACTGGTGGTCGGTCGTTGGCACCACGGTTTTAATGCTCTCGACCTATTTCAATGTGCAAATCAGCGTTTGGTTGAACGACTGGTACGGGCGCTTCTACGATCTCATCCAACAGGCGCTTACCTCCAAGGATGTCGCAATTGGCGATTATTACCTGCAATTGTCGACTGCAGCGTTTGTTCTCGTTCCCTATATTATCTTCCTGATCCTGATCGACTTTTTCTCGTCGCACTACCTCTTCCGCTGGCGCACTGCGATGAACAATTTCTATATGGAAAACTGGCGTTTCGTGAACCACATCGAAGGCGCGTCGCAACGCGTTCAGGAAGATACGCGCATCTTTTCAACGATCATGGAATCGCTCGGCCTGAGCTTTGTGCGGTCGGTCATGACGCTGATCGCATTCCTTCCGCTCTTGCACTCGCTGTCCGAGCGTGTCGAAACCTATCCACTCTTCGGCGAGGTGCCTGACGGCCTCGTATTCCTTGCGATCCTGTCGGCTTTATTCGGCACGGTTCTACTGGCTCTGGTCGGTTACAAACTGCCAGGGCTGGAATTCGAAAACCAGAAGGTCGAGGCCGCTTACCGGAAAGAACTTGTCTATGGCGAGGATGCGGATGAAAGGGCTGACCCGGTTACCGTTACGCAGCTTTTCGGAAATCTGCGGCGGTTCTATTTCCGCTACTTCATGCACTATCTTTACTTCAACGTCGCCCGCTACGCTTACCTGCAAGGCTCGGTTTTCATCCCGTTTTTTGCACTCGGACCGACGATCGTTGCCGGCGCAATCACGTTTGGCGTGTTCCAGCAGATCATGAATGCGTTCAATCAGGTCGAGAATTCGTTCCAGTTCCTCGCGAATTCCTGGACCCGGATCGTCGAACTGATGTCGGTCTTCAAACGCCTGAAAGCCTTTGAGCTTAACATCACGCATGAGCCGCGCAATGTCAGCAAGACCATGATCGGTGGTGCGGAAGTCCCAGGTCCCGGCGAATAACCGGGACCTCTCAACGCTGTCGTGGATTCACATTCAGTGACGGCTGACGGCAGTCAGCCGGGCGTAGGGGTTGCGAAATGCCCTACCAGGTTCCGGTGTTCCCCATGCTGGCCCAGGGTTCCGCTGCTTCAAGCGCCGTGCCACGCTGCAGGAGTTCGACTGAGATCCCGTCTGGAGAAACGACAAAAGCCATGCGGCCATCGCGCGGCGGTCGATTGATTGTCACGCCATTGTCCATGATGTGCTGGCAGGTCTCGTAAATGTTGTCGACCTGAAACGCCAGATGACCGAAATTGCGGCCACCAGAATAGTCTTCCGGATCCCAATTGTAGGTTAGTTCCAAAGCAGGCGCTGCCTCATTGTGAACACGGTCAACGTCTTCCTTGGCCGCCAGGAAGACCAAGGTGAAGCGGCCCTTATCATTGTCGTAGCGCCGAACTTCCTCCAGCCCGAGAAGATCGCAATAAAACTTCTTGGATTGTTCGATATCCTTAACCCGGACCATCGTGTGAAGGTATTTTATGCCCATGTTGCCGCTCCCTATTTGTTAGTGCGCGATTGTATTGAGATTTTTCGCCTAACCCCCGCGATCGGTGAAAAGACTGTCAACACCCGTGATCGATCTGGTTGACCGATTACATGGTTGGTCACAGGGGCGGCTCGCAATGCCGTCAGACGTAAATTAAGGCTTTCGGCCTGAGCAACAAGGGAAAAGACAATGGAACAGATCAACACATTAACAGGTCCCGCAGGACGTATTCTCCTCGGTGGATTCTGGCTTTACTTCGGACTTACCAAACTGGGCGGTATCGAAGGATTGCAAGGTTACATGGCAAGTCAGGGCGTTCCGGGCTTCCTCGTCTACGCAGTCATCGCACTGGAAATTGGTGGCGGACTGGCGCTTCTGGCGGGTGCTTTCTCGCGCTATGCGGCCCTTCTTCTTGCGCTTTTCAGCTTGGCAACCGCTTTCCTCTTCCACAACGTGTTTGCTGATCCAGGCGAACTCAACAACTTTGCAAAGAACATCGCGATCGCAGGTGGCCTCCTGATGATCACGACAAACGGTCCAGGACGGTTCGCAGTCAACCAGGCCTAATCCACCCGTTCAGCCGAAAACCACCCCAACCTGGCAGTCCAATTGCGACTGTCAGGATGGGTGGGCGGGCTTCCCACCTCTTTCACCAAGTATCCGCGATTAGTCGCTTCGGCCTTACTCCAAAATCAAAAAGGCACGGAAGTCGTTGACATTCGTTGCCGTCGGGCCGGGAGCAAAAAGCGCATCGAGCGCTTCAAACGCCGTATAGGCGTCATTGCCAGCCAGTAGCGCCTTGGGCTTCAAGCCTTTCTTCACAAGACCATCAATCGTTTTGGCGTCAATGAAGGCACCGGCATTATCTTCCGATCCGTCAATTCCATCCGTATCGGCTGCCAGCGCATAGATACCGTTTTCGCCTGAGATCTTAAATGCTGCGGAAAGAAGGAGTTCTGTGTTGCGGCCACCTCTGCCTTTATGACGGACAGTGACTGTCGTTTCACCACCGGACAACAGAACGCATGGTGGCTTAAAGGGTTCACCCAAGCGATGACATCGCGCCGCCAGAGCCGCCAGAGCACCACCCACGTCGCGCGCTTCCCCTTCCAGATCGTCGGAAAGGATGTAAGCCGAAATCCCGGCAGCTTCGGCATACTGTTTGGCTGCAAGCAGCGACCGTTCAGCCGTTGCAACGAGCTTAACTTCGTCTCTCGAAAAGCCCGGATCGTTGGGTCTCGGCGCCGCTGCCTCTTCCCGCGCCATCCATGACACCACGCTCTCGGGCAAATCCATCTGATAACGTTCGATGATTTCGAGAGCATCCGCCCGGTCCGGCAGCGAGGGAACCGTCGGCCCGGATGCGACAAGGCTCGGGTCATCGCCCGGAATATCGGAAATAATCAGGCTCAAAACACGAGCCGGATGGGCGCAAGCCGCGAGCCGTCCTCCCTTGATCCCGGAGACATGTTTTCTGACGGCGTTCATTTCATGGATCGGCGCCCCGGATTTCAGGAGAGCGGCGTTGAGAGCCTGCTTGTCTTCAGGTGGTACAGAGGCTGGCGGAAGCGATAACAGCGATGATCCGCCACCCGAAATCAGAGCGACAACAAGATCATCTTCACCGCAACCGGAAACGAGATCCATCATCCGTCTTGCAGCCTCGAAGCTCCCTTCATCAGGCACCGGGTGCGAGGCTTCCACAATCTCGATCCGCTCACACGGAACCGCCGACCCTTTTCGCGTAACGACAAGCCCTTCCAGCGGAGATGAATAAGCCTCCTCAAACGCTCGCGCCATATGCGCAGATGCCTTACCTGCGCCGACGACAACAAGGCGGCCCTTGGGCGGATCCGGCACATAGTCTTTGAGCATCACTTTCGGATCGGCTGCATCAACCGCAGCCTGAAAGAGGTCGGAGAGGAATGCCCTTGGCTCAAACTTCGTCATGCACTTGCGCCCCGGATTATTCTGCTGCACCGGCAAGCGCGAAAGGTAGCCGCCGCTCGGCGGCATAGGTCGAAAACACTGTTCCGATTCCTATAATGACGGGATCGCCTTGCGCAGTCTCTTCCACCCCGCCGACAAGGTCCGACAACCGACCGTACCATATCCGCTCATTAGGCCGCGATGCATTCGCAACGACGACAACCGGTGTATCAGCCGCCATGCCATGGGCCATCAGGTTTTCGGAAACCTCATTCGCAGTTCGCGCCGCCATGTAAAAAACAAGGGTCGTATCGCCGGACGCCATCCCTTGCCAATGCAGGTTATCCGGCAAGAGACCACTCTTCGAATGGCCGGTTACGAAACGAACGGATTGTGCATGGTCGCGATGGGTCAGAGAGACAGCAAGGCTCGAAGCAGCCGCCGAACCCGCAGTGATACCGGGAACGATTTCGAACGGAACATCCGCTTCCAAGAGATCAGCAATCTCCTCCCCTGCCCTTCCAAAAATCATTGGATCGCCCCCCTTCAGGCGAACCACGCGTTTGCCGGACAGCGCATGGCCGATCATCATCTGGTTGATCTCGTCCTGTTTACAGGATCGTCGTCCGCCGCGCTTTCCGACGTAGAGCCGTTCAGCTTCACGCCGGGCGAGTTCAAGGATTTCCGGCGACGACAGATCATCGAACATGATGACGTCTGCCGCTTGCAGCGCTCTGATCGCCTTGATTGTCAGGAGATCGGGATCGCCCGGCCCTGAGCCGACAAGCGAAACAAAGCCGAGAGCGCCGCCGCCGGGTTGGCCGGTTCCCTTTGACGTGCGCTCGGCAAGCTCGAAAAGATCGCGTTCTGATACCGGTTCCGCTCTGAAGGCGCGCTCGACAAACCGTTCCCAGAAGACACGCCGGAGAGCCTGGTCTGGAATGCGTTTCTTGAGGTTGGAACGAAATGCTTTAGCAAGGCCGCCTGCCTTCGCGAGAGCCTTCGGCAACATCACTTCGATCTTGCGGCGGATCGCCTGACCGAGGATCGGCGCAGCGCCATCGGTCGACACGCCGACTACAACCGGTGACCGGTTGACGATCGTCCCGAATTGGAAATCGCAATATTTCGGATTGTCGATGACGTTGACCGGGACTTTTGCAGCCTTTGCCGCACAATAGAACGCCTGCGCCTCAGCATCGCTTTCGAAGTCGCCAAGCGCCACTGCGATACCTTCAAGATCTGAAATCGACCACGGGCGTATCTCGCTCTCGAAGCTTCCGGCCGCCGCTCCGCGGTCTAGAAGATCGGTCATTTCATGGGAAAGGTCTTCCGAAACGACGAGAACATCTGCGCCTGCTGCTGCGAGGAGTTCAGCCTTCCAGGCCGCCCCTTCCGACCCCCCGGCAAGCAGAACCTTGCGCCCCTCGAGCTTCAAAAAGACCGGAAGAACGGCGAGCGCCTCCATCCTCAGAAGCGCTTGCGTCTTTGGGCTTTCAGTATGCTGGATCGACGGGATTTTCGCCATGTGTACTGCCGGATTTCAATCTTGCGCCAATCCATCCCATATTTTGCGGCTCAAGACCAAATGTTCTTTTGCGCGAAGACGTGGTCTGAAAGATCAACCTTACCCGCATTTTAGAGCCCGGGGACATTGTGAAGACCTTCAAGATGAAGTGAGCACAGATAACCTGTTTCGCCAGCCCCTCGAATTGACGATATAAAGACTTTTATATATGTTTATAGCCAAATTCAAAACCGGCGTCTGAAAAATAAGGAAAAAACGAGTATGCGGATTTCGCTTGATACGCTTCTTGCGGAAAAGGGAACACTTCTGGCTGATGGCGCGACGGGAACCAACTTCATGAAAATGGGGCTTGAGCCCGGCTTTCCCCCTGACCTTTGGAACACGAGCGAACAGGAAAAACCGGAAACGCTCCACCAGCTCTTCGTCGATGCGGGATCCGATATCATCCTGACCAACACGTTCGGCGCCAATGCCCCGCGCTTGAAGCTTCACAAGGCTGAAGACCAGGTCTACGAGATCAATAAAGCTGGCGCGGAAATCGCTGCGATGGTTGCAGCGAGGGCGCCGCGACCCGTCGTTGTTGCCGGTTCAGTTGGCCCAACCGGCGAATTGTTCGCCCCGCTTGGTGCTATGACATTGAGCGATGCCCGGGCAGCTTTCCGCGAACAGATGCAAGGCCTCAAGGACGGCGGCGCTGACGTTGCATGGATTGAAACCATGTCCGCAGCCGATGAAATTCAGGCGGCAGCCGAGGCAGCCGTAGAAGTCGGCCTTCCTTATGTCTTCACCGCAAGTTTCGACACGGCCGGGAAGACCATGATGGGTCTTGCTCCGAATGCACTCTCGGAGCTCTCCGCGTCGCTCCCCGGCGAAGCCATTGCGTTTGGCGCGAATTGCGGTGTTGGCGCATCCGATCTTCTGGTCTCGGTCCTTTCAATGCGTGATAGCGATCCGAAAGCCGTCATCGTTGCAAAGGCCAATTGCGGGATACCGGTCGTCAAGGGCGCAACGACGGAATACACCGGCACACCCGAACTCATGGCGGAATATATCCGGATGGCAGTCGACTCAGGCATTCGCATTATCGGCGGCTGCTGTGGAACATCGCCTGACCATGTGCGCGCTATGCGCGATGCGCTTGACGCCCATACGCCGCGCACACGCCCCGTGCTTGAAGACATCCTCCAGGAACTTGGACCGCTCGTTGCCCCTCCTGCGAGCAATGATCGTGGCGAGCCCAGGCGTGAGCGACGGGGCCGGCGCCGGCGCGGCTAGTACTTTCGAGATCAGGATCGGTCGAAATCAGTCGCCTTTGCCGTGCTTAAGGCGACGAAACAGGACTGCGGAACGCGTCCATATGGAAGCGCTGCTGATCCGCTGAGTAAATGTGCGATGGTCCGACTGGACACGCTTGCCGCGCGAGACAACCGCCCTCCCGGCAAGCGGTACCAGACGGCCCATTTACGTGGATGCGGCATGCATCGACGTCGTAGCCTTCAAGAGTGAAGGCTCCGACCGGGCATGTGGTAAGACACGGCTTTGACATGCAGGTCTCGCAGGGATGCGGGCGCTCCTTGGCCATTGTAACAGCGTGCGTTCCGTCAACCACGAAGACCGCGCGATAGGCGTGCCAGAGCCCGTAATACGGATCGATCAGAAGACCAAGCGGTGACGGTTTGATCGGATCGGCTTTGGCCGCCCAAGTGAGAAATGGAGGCGGCGGTTGATCGAACGGATAGATCGCCTTTGCTGAAAACTCTTCTGCGAGGGGATCGAGCACCGACCGTGTCCAATCGTCGAGAGCGCTTTTACCTGCAAAACCGGAAGCCCTGAAAACCGGCCAGAAATCCCCGCCGCGATTTCCGATAATGAAGAGAGTCCGCTCTACTTCTTCAGCGTCATCGACGAAACCGCCCCGCAACGCGAGACCCAAGGGTCGCAGCCCGTCTCTCAGTGCGGTTTCAAGATCCACGTTCATTAGTCTTCATAGAGCCGGAAGGCGCGTCGCACTGCATCATAGTGGATCCTCAATCCCTCCTTCATAGGGACGAGGGTCGACGCCTCCCCATCTTTTCATGTGAACGCGTCGGGCATAGACTCCTTCCGCCTCGCTATGAAGTCTTTGAGGCTGTCATTAACACCCTCGTCGATGACAGGCGCTTCATAGTCGTCAAGCATACGCTTGCAGAGCATGCGCGCGCGATCCTCCGCCCGCATCTCGCCATCTGCAAGCCACTGCTCATAAGAATTGTTGTCCGCAACCGACGAACGATAGAAGGCTGTTTCGAAGTTGGCCTGGGTGTGTGCGCATCCAAGGAAGTGATTGCCGGGGCCGACCTCGTTGAGAGCCGAAAGCCCCTGCCCGTTTTCCGACATGTCGACGCCTTGCGAAAACGCCTGCATCATGCCGAGCTGGTCGCAATCCATGATGAACTTTTCGTAAGACGATACGAGCCCGCCTTCCAACCAGCCCGCCGAATGGAGAACGAAATTCGTGCCCGCCATAAGCGTTGGTGTGATGGTTTGCGCGCTCTCGTAAGCGGCTTGTGCATCAGGCACCTTGGAACCACAAAGGGAGCCCCCCGAGCGGAACGGAATGCCGAGACGGCGCGCGAGTTGGGCGGCACCATAAAGCACCATGGCCGGTTCCGGCGTTCCAAATGTCGGAGCACCCGATTGCATGGAAATCGAGCTTGCGAAGGTGCCGAAAAGAACCGGTGCGCCCGGCCTGCAAAGCTGGGTAAAGGCAGCACCGGCCAGAACCTCGGCGAGGATCTGTGTCAGTGTCGCAGCGGTTGTCACGGGCGACATGGCGCCTGCGAGAATGAACGGTGAAACGACACAGGCCTGGTTGTTGCGCGCGTAGACTTTAGCAGCGCCAAGCATCGTGCCGTCGAACGTCATCGGCGAGTTGGCGTTGATCAGGTTGATGACGACGCAATTTTTATCGACGAACTCATCACCGAAGACGAGCTTTGCCATCGATATCGTATCCTCGGCGCGCTCAGGTGCGGTGACGGACCCCATGAACGGCATGTCGGAATAACGAATATGAGTGTAGACCATATCGAGATGGCGTTTGTTGACCGGGATGTCGACCGGCTCACAGACCGTTCCGCCCGAATGGTGCATGGCCGGAGCCATGTAAGCAAGCTTCACGAAATTGCGAAAATCATCAATTGTCGCGTAACGCCGATTGCCTTCAAGATCGCGCACAAAGGGCGGTCCGTAGACCGGGGCGAAGACCGTATTGTTGCCGCCAATCTGCACCGAGCGGGCAGGATTGCGGGCATGTTGGGTGAACTCAGAAGGAGCGGTCTTGAGCAGTTCGCGACACATCCCTTTCGGGAACCGCACGCGTTCGCCTTCGACCTCCGCACCTGCCTTCTTCCACATCCCGACGGCTTCCGTATCCTCTCGGAATTCGATGCCGATTTCCGCAAGAACCGTATCCGCATTGGCTTCGATGATGGCAAGCGCTTCTTCGTCAAGAACGTCGAAGGTCGCAATCTTGCGCGTGATGTAAACATTCTTTTGAACACTGCCGCCAGTGCGTTGGGCGCGGCGTGCCGATCGTCCGCCGCCTCCGCGCGCTCTACGCGATCCTGTTGTTTCCTGTTGTTCCGCCATTCTATCCGCTCTTGAATTTCACCGGGAATCCCGTGTTTCACCATACCATAGGGAGCGGTTTTTGCTTCCAATAGCTTGTTTGCGGCGCAGATTTGACGCCGATTGTCGATTCGTCGATACCTGTCCTTGTTACGGTCTGGTTCGCCATGGGGCCGCCTCTTGCAGGGGCAGCCCCATCACACTATGTGTGATCGGCTAAGGACACCCGTCCACCACCGCTTTTAAGTGCGAGCATGGACTGCGCACACGGAGACGCACATGTCAGACGACGACGAAATCATCCTGTCTGAATTGTCCGACGAAGATCTCGTCGCGCAGATGATGGACGACCTTTACGACGGTCTCAAAGAAGAGATTGAAGAAGCGACCCACATCCTTCTTGAGCGCGGTTGGGTACCCTATGATATTCTGACCAAGGCCCTTGTCGAAGGCATGCGCATCGTTGGGATCGACTTCCGTGACGGCATTCTGTTCGTGCCCGAAGTGCTTCTCGCTGCAAATGCGATGAAAGCCGGTATGTCGATCCTGCGTCCGCTTCTTGCGGAAACCGGCGCGCCGAAGCTCGGCACCATGGTGATCGGGACGGTCAAAGGCGACATTCATGATATCGGCAAGAACCTTGTCGGCATGATGATGGAAGGCGCCGGTTTCGACGTGCACGATCTCGGCATCAACACCGATGCGGACGAATACATCACCGCACTTGAGGAGCACAAACCAGACATCCTCGGAATGTCGGCTCTCCTCACAACAACCATGCCTTACATGAAAGTGGTCATTGATGAGATGAAAGAGCGTGGCATCAGAGACGATTACGTCGTTCTGGTAGGTGGCGCGCCGCTCAATGAAGAGTTCGGTCAGGCTATCGGGGCAGACGCCTATTGCCGTGATGCCGCCGTTACGGTTGAAACCGCTAAAGAATATATGGCAAGACGCCATAATCAGATGGGCTCTTACTAACCGATCTACGGTAAGGCTCTGAATTCGTCGAAGCTCCCGCGCATGCGGGATCTTGGAGGCGGCTATGTCGGAAGGACAACGACGCCGGGGCGGGCGTCAGGCTCGCATCGAGGCAGTTGCAGCAAAGGGCGCCGATCTTGTCGAGAAAGGCGTACCCAACTACACGCGCAGCTCAAATGATGCCCGTGTTTGCGTGATTGCCTGCGGCGCACTTGCCCGCGAAATTCTCGATGTAGTCGAAGCGAATAATCTCTCCCATATCGCGCTCACCTGTCTTCCGGCGAAGCTCCACAACACGCCTGAGCACATTACGGGCGCGGTAGAACGTGCCATCACCGACGCTCGGAATGCCGGATTTACGGATATCTTCTGCGCCTATGGCGATTGCGGCACCGGTGGGCATCTCGACCGTCTCCTGGAAAGGGAAAAGGTGGAACGGCTGCCGGGCGCCCATTGCTACGCATTCTTTTGGGGTGTTGAAGACTTTATGGCGGACGTCGAAATCGAGATGCGTGCGTTCTTTCTGACCGATTTTCTGGCTCGTCATTTCGACGGCCTGACCTGGAAAACGCTTGGTCTCGATAGGCATCCGGAACTCGTCAAAGACTACTTCGGGCATTATGAGAAGGTCATCTATATCGCCCAGGATCCTTCCGCACCGATGGTCGACAGGGCTCGGGAGATTGCTGAACGCCTCGGACTCGACTTCGAACAGCGTCTAACCGGTTACGGCGATCTTGAAACCAGCCTCAAGATTGTTTGAGCTTCCGAGCTTCGTCTACCTTTTAACAAGCCGTTCCCTCTGCCCTATGCACTGGCAGATCCTCAACGCACCCCTTCTTCAGATAGCACACCGTTAGCGCCTTTATGATGCGCTGCGGGCAACGCCTAGACGTTATCACTTGACATTTTCATTTGATTAGATATCTAACTATATAGTTCGATATCTAATCAAATGGAGCGATACAATGAACAGACGGCAGTCCCTCAAACTGATCGGTGGCGGAATGATCCTTGCGGCAACGGCGCTTGGCGGCGGATGGGCAACAACACGAAATCCGGAACGCGCCCTGAAACCATGGCAGGATGCAGGACAGACCGATGATCCGCGTCGGTTTGCCCTGTCCTATGCCATTCTTGCTCCGAACCCACATAACCGGCAGCCCTGGCTGGTGGACTTCATCGGCAATGACACGATTACCCTTTTTGCGGACCCGGATCGCATGCTGCCGATGACCGACCCTTTTCAGCGGCAAATCACGATTGGCCTTGGCTGCTTTCTGGAGCTTCTCAGAATGGCGGCCGCTGAGGCAGGTTACGGGTGCGAAACAGATGTCTTTCCAGACGGCGAAGATCCGAAGACGATCGACGGGAAACCGGTTGCCCGCGTTAAACTAACCGCAGATGACTCCGTGACAGAAGACCCCCTCTTCTCCGAAGTCCTGACCAGGCGTTCCAATAAGGAACCCTTTGATACGAGCCGAATTGTTTCATCCAAAGCCCTGGAAGACATTGCAAGAGTTACAGGAGACGGCGTCGTATCCGGGTTCACGAACGACCCTAAAAGAGTGGACAGGTTGCGGCGCCTTACTCATGACGCGCTTGTCGTCGAAGTCGAGACACCGCACACTTTTAAGGAAAGCGTGGATCTCTTCAGAATTGGCCGAAAGGAAATCGAGGCCAATCCTGACGGGATTGACTTCTCCGGGCCCATGTTTGAAGGACTTGCAATGGCTGGACTATTTACCCGAGAGAGTGCGCTTGACCCAACATCGTCGGGTTATGCCCAAGGCAAAGCTGCTGTCCTCGAGAACGCCGATACCGCAATGGCCCATGGCTGGATTGTGACCAAGAACAACAATCGCGTTGACCAGTTGAATGCTGGCCGCGATTGGCTGAGGATGAACCTTGTCGCAAGCAAACTGGGTCTCGGAACCCAGCCACTCAGCCAGGCACTTCAGGAGTTTCAAGAAATGGCAGGGCTCTACAAAGAGGTTCATGAGATGCTGGCGCCCGAAGGCGGGACGGTTCAAATGCTGGCCCGTTTCGGTTACGGAAAGGCAATCCCACCAAGCCCTCGCTGGCCTTATGAATCGCGGCTTTTGAAAACATGAAAAAAGCGGATCCTTCCGACCCGCCTGGTTCGATGTTCGAGCTCTTCAATGAGATTGGCATCATCCACCAGTTATCGACGACCGTGTTCAATCGCACGCTGCCGGATGGCTTGCATGTTTCCCATTTCTCGGTTGTGAACCACCTTGTGCGTCTCGGCGACGGCAAGACACCGCTTGCGCTCGCCCGCGCCTTTCAGGTCACCAAGGCCAATATGACAAACACGGTCGCGCGCCTTGAGGAGCGCGGCCTTGTTGCGACATCGCCCAATCCTGTCGACGGACGCAGCAAGCTTGTGCACCTAACCGACGAGGGCCGCGCCTTTCGCGAACGAGCGATTGGGGCGCTGCAACCCATGATCGGGCGCATTGAAACCCTCATTGAAAAAGACCTTGTTCTGAGCGCGCTCCCGGCCCTTCGGCATCTGCGCGAAGCGCTCGATTCGGACCGCGACGAGCACTAGAGAATCAGGACTTTCCGGCCTTTTCACGGCGATCTCACAGCAAATTAAGCTCAGAAGTCGGGGAAAGGACGTTTGCGACGCCTGATTCCGACATCGCCGCGTCGTCGATGGCGAAGTAATACCCCATATATTGATCATAAAGGATCACAGGAGTGAAACGCTGCCATGCCGAGATCGAAAGCTTCTGAGCTGACCGTTGTTTACTGGCGCGATATCCCAGCGCAAGTGATCGCGCGTCAGGGACGGACCATGGCAAAACGTGAACTCGAAAACCGGTTCATTACCGCAATCGACGCCTGCGCCATGCGCACAGGACTTGCGGAAACGGACGACTATCTTGACCAATGGCGCAAGGGAGACCCGCAACCTTGCGGCGACGACCTTGAAGCGGCAGCTGATGCCGCGGCGCGGGACCTGGAAGAGAACTACACCAAGGAACGCGTGAAAGCGCTGGTCGAAGCCGGAGGATTTGAGCAATGATCAAAGTGGGACAAGTGGATAAGCCGATGAGCGCAGCCAACGCCCATATCCCCGCCTCCATCGAGGTTTCTCCGAAACTGATCCTCGAAAAGGACGAGTATGTCGGTCTGTTTCCGAAAGGCACACAGACATACGTGACCGATATCGGAACGCACAGCCATACGGACCTTGCGCGCGTCGCACGCAAACTCACCGATGCCGGTTATCGTCCCGTCCAGCACATCGCTGCGCGCCGGCTTGCAAGCGAAGAAGCTCTCGATCAGCATCTCGCTCGTCTGACCCAAGAAGGTGGTCTTGACGAGGTTCTCGTGATTGCGGGCGAAGCGGACCGTCAGATGGGGCCCTTCTCATCCTCCATGGACGTGCTGCGCACGGGTCTTCTCGATAAGCACGGCATCAAGGGTATTGGTGTTGCCGGCCACCCTGAAGGCAATCCATCTGCCCCGGAAGGCGAAGTCTACAATATCTTGCGCGAAAAGGCCGAGTTCCAGATAGAAACAGACGCTGCCATGCGGATCGTGACCCAGTTCGGTTTCGATGGTGACGCCTTTGCTAACTGGGCATGGCACGTGAAGGCAGTCGGCATCGATCTTCCAATCCATCTCGGGGTTGCCGGTCCGGCCAAGATTACGACGCTCATCAAATTCGCAGCCATGTCCGGTGTCGGCAATTCGCTGAAGTTTTTGAAAAAGCGCGCGGGCGCTCTGACCGCCCTTGCGACATCACACTCTCCGGAACCGGTTGTGGAACCGATTGAGGCGTTTTGGCAGGAAAATCCCGAGGGCCCAATCGCTCAAATCCACGTTTTTGCGTTCGGTGGCCTCAAAAAATCCGCAGAATGGCTTGCAGAACGCGGATCATGGGATATAAACACATCTTTATATGGTGATGTGATCAGCGCCAAAGGCTCTCAATAGCGAGATCCACACGTCCCGGGGACTCATGGGGCGCAAGCGTTACTAGCTGAACATATCAGGTTATCGCGAACGCACCGGTGAGCCGGATGCAGCCAGCACACTTATGCCAGGGGAAAGCAGACAATGACCCGCACACTCGTCGCATCGAAATCCAAGGACGCCTATATCGGTTTCGAGGAGCCCTTCTGCGTTATTGGCGAGCGGATCAATCCGACCGGACGCAAGAAGCTTGCGGCTGAAATGCAGGCAGGCAATTTCGAGACCGTTACGAAAGACGCTCTCGAACAGGTCGCAGCCGGTGCAACCATGCTTGATGTCAATGCTGGCGTCACGGCCGTAAATCCGAACGAGACGGAACCGCCACTTCTCGTCGAGACGCTCAAGCTTGTCCAGAGCCTTGTCGATGTTCCGATTTGTATCGATTCCTCGGTCACACCAGCGCTCGCAGCAGGTCTTGAGGTCACCGAAGGTCGCCCGCTCGTCAATTCCGTGACCGGCGAGACCGAAAAACTCGAAGCGATCCTGCCGCTCGTCAAAAAGTACAATGTTCCGGTCGTCGCAATTTCCAACGATGAAACCGGCATCTCCGAGGACCCGGATGTCCGGTTCGCGGTCGCAAAGAAGATTGTTGAGCATGCAGCCGACTACGGCATTCCCGCACACGATATCGTCGTCGATCCGCTTGTGATGCCGATCGGCGCGATGGGTACGGCGGGCCTTCAGGTCTTTGCGCTTGTGCGTCGCTTACGCAACGAACTCGGCGTCAACACCACTTGCGGCGCGTCGAACATATCCTTCGGCCTGCCGCATCGCCACGGCATCAATGCGGCCTTCCTTCCGATGGCAATTGCTTCCGGCATGACATCTGCGATCATGAACCCCTGCCGGCCGCAGGAAATGGAAATGGTTCGTGCAGCCAATGTCTTGATGTCGACGGATGAGCATTGCGCAACCTGGATCAAAACTTACCGCGAGCCGCCTGCGGGTCAGGATCCGGCAGCAGCTTCGGCTGGTGACACGGGTGGCCGCAGGCGCCGTGGCGGACGCGCGGCGCGGGTCGCGAGCTAAAGCCCAAAGGCACGCTAATGGCGCTAAGCGAAGACGAGACAGCACCGGAAAGCACGCGAGCGCAAGAAGACGCGCTCGTCCTCTTCATGCCGTCGGGGAAACGCGGGCGCTTTCCGATCGGCACCAAAGTGCTCGACGCTGCCCGCGACCTTGGCGTCTACGTTGAAAGCGTGTGCGGCGGGCGTGGCATTTGCGGAAAATGCCAGGTGAGCGTCGCTGAGGGGCAATTCGCAAAACACGGAATTACCAGCAGCGCCGATAATCTCTCAGCCTTTTCCAAAGTGGAGGCACGCTACAAGGAAAAACGCGGCCTAGGTGAAGAGCGCCGTCTTTCCTGTTCAAGCGAAATCCGCGGACCCCTCGTCATCGATATTCCGCAGGCGGCCAGCGCCAACAATCAGATGGTCCGCAAAGCCGCCGACACGCGAGTGATCGCACTCAATCGGACCACCAACCTTCATTACGTCGAGGTTGAAGAACCCGATATGCACAAGCCGCTTGGCGATGCCGACCGGCTATTGCGTGCACTTGATGAGCAATGGGAGATCAAGGACGCTCGCCTCGACTTCCATCTTTATCGCACGCTTCAATCGACGCTTCGTCGGGGAAAGTGGACAGTCACTGCTGCCGTCCATTCAGGCGGACCGCAACCGGTCGTCACGGCGCTTTGGCCGGGTTTTCACGACGTCTTCTATGGTCTTGCCTGCGATATCGGGTCAACCACAATCGCGATGCATCTTTGCGATATGATGACCGGCGAGACGCTTGCGTCGGCGGGTGTCGCTAATCCGCAGATCCGCTTCGGCGAAGACCTGATGTCCCGCGTCTCCTATGTCATGATGAATGAAGGTGGTGAGCGGGCCCTAACGGATACGGTACGAAGCGCAGTCGCTGATCTCGTTGAAGAGGTGGCGCGGCAAGCAGAAATTGACCGCACGGATATTCTGGAAGCCGTCTTCGTCGGTAATCCGGTGATGCATCACCTCTTTCTGGGTCTTGATCCAACGGAACTCGGCCAGGCTCCCTTTGCACTCACCGTTTCCGATGCCCTCACCTTTCCGGCAAGTGATATCGGCCTCGACCTGAACACCGGCGCCCGCATCTATATGCTGCCCTGTATCGCCGGGCATGTCGGCGCGGATGCGGCTGCGGCGACACTCGCTGAGCAGCCATACCAGGCCGACGATTTGACGCTCCTTGTCGATATCGGAACCAATGCGGAGATTGTGCTCGGCTCGCGTGAGCGGACCGTTGCGGCGTCCTCGCCGACTGGCCCTGCCTTTGAGGGAGCGGAGATTTCCTGCGGACAACGCGCGGCACCCGGTGCGATCGAGCGCATCCGTATCGACCCCGAAACGCTGGAACCCAGAATTCGGGTCATTGGATGCGACCTCTGGTCGGATGAACCGGGCTTTGATGAGGCTGTTTCCGAGACTGGTGTCACCGGGATCTGCGGATCGGGTATCATCGAAGTCATTGCCGAGATGTTTCTCTCCGGCGTCATCTCCGAAGACGGTGTTATCGACGGCGCGCTTGCCGAGAAGTCCGATCGCGTCATCTCGGACGGGCGGACCTATTCGTACTTGATGTGGCGCGGTACCGATGGCCAGCCAGACCTTGTGATCAAGCAGACGGATGTCCGGGCAATCCAGCTTGCTAAGGCCGCTCTTTATGCCGGTGTTAAACTTCTCATGGGCAAACTCGGCGTTGAGAGGGTCGCCGAAATAAAGCTCGCCGGAGCCTTTGGGACGTTTATCGACCCGAAATACGCAATGATCCTCGGGCTCATCCCCGACTGCGATCTTGCCCGTGTGAGCGCGGTAGGCAACGCGGCAGGCACCGGCGCGCGCATGGCGCTCCTGAACCGCGATCATCGCGCCGATATCGAAGCGACGGTTCGGGCAATCGAGAAGATCGAGACCGCGCTTGAAGTCGACTTCCAGATGCATTTCGTGAATGCCATGGCGATGCCCAACAAGGTTGATCATTTCGAACGCTTGTCCGCCGAAGTGACGCTTCCGGCACGCAAGACACCTTCTGAAAGCGCTGACGCTGCCGGAGCAGGTGGCGGACGCCGCAGACGATCGCGGCGCGGATAATCAATATCGCTCAGGGACGTAACCCCTTAAGCGCTTATGCTTTACCCCAGATCCGGCGCCGACGCTCCTTCACAAGCTGGTTTCCTTCACTGGTCCCATCGTGGAAGGTCTTGAACCAATCATCCCACGGGGTTTCCCAGGTCCCGTAATTGCAATCGAAATACTTGTGGTGGAGCTGGTGAAAGAAGTCGCCGAGTTCCACTCCGTTCTTGCCGCCGATTTTGAGTTTCTCGAAGCCTGCATGGGACGTCGGCGCACCGATCCCGTGGTGAAAGAGCAGAAAGATCACATGAACCGGATGGGCGGCTAGCAAGAAGAAGATCATCGTGTCGAACATCAGGAAGAAGCTTTCGACCGGATGCATGGCAAGCCCCGACCAGGGCCCCGTATTCGTGTTCTTGTGATGCCAGGAATGAAACCAGGTGTAGAGTTTGCCGACATGAAGGAGCCGGTGGAGCCAGTAGAAATGAAAACCGGCCCAGATCGGCACAAAGACAATCAGTGCCAGAAACCAGATCGGATGATCCTCAAAGGTGATCATCGTCGCGTAGCCGTTCGCGTATGACCACCACATGAGGCATTCCCAGAAGGTCCAGAACTGGACGGCCACATAGGACCAGACCATGTTGTCATAGACCTGGTTCTTGAAGTGAAACACCTTCGAACCGCGCGCCATCGGCTTGAGATCGTACCGATAATCGTCGCCTTGGAGTTTGAAGCGCCACAACAACAGATGAAGACCGCCCGCAACAACGGTAATGATCACCATGTTCCGCAGCCAGATCTGGAAGACCCATGAGAAAGCGAGAGTCTCAGCACGGGACAGATCAGGTGTGAACCACATCCATGTGATGATCGCGGCGACCAGAAAAAGGCAACGCATACCAATCGGGTTCCAGCTTTTCAGGAGATAGACCAGCGAAGCGAGCGGCTTTACCGGCCAATCCCAGTAAGGCGCGAGAGTGAGTGGCAGGACAGGCGTGTAGTTCCACGTCTTCCTGCCACGCTTTTGAGGCGTGGTCTTCGTCTCGGACATGAGCGTCTTTCCCAAAATAGAGAGAGTCAGGCTTTCGCCCGGGTTTCAGCGACGGTTTCATTGACGAGGGGTTCGCGCTCGCCTGCCCGGATCACAGCAGGATCAAACGGTTTGCGGGCGAAAACTTCGCGAACCATGGGCGCGAAGAAATCAAGCGGAAGATCATCGTATTCGGGATCGAAACTTGCCTGATCCCAACGCTCACAAAAGGCCGCGCAATCGTCGAAGTAGGGACTGCCCCTGTGGCGCTCGCGTTTGTTCTGATCGTACCCTTCCAGGTGATGCCCATAATAAATCATCTGAAACGCGCCATGGGTCTGAACACACCATGCGCATTGTTCACGCAGGAAGGGCCTTAGGATCGTCGCGGCATATTCATCATGATTATAGGGTGCGAAAATATCGCCAATATCATGGAGGAGGGAAGCGACCACCCAGTCGATATCGGCACCGTCGCGCCAGGCACGCGTTGCCGATTGGACCGAATGGCCAAGCCGCGTGACCTGATATCCGGACAATCCTTCGTCAAGCTCTTTCAAAGCTTTCAAAAGACGGTCCGCCGTGTGCCCGGCATATTCGATTTCATGGGCGGTCAGGAATTCATAATCTTCCTGTGTCCCGTCCTTCATCTGCGTAAAGCTTACTTTGTCCATCACGCGCCTTCCGGTCTCAAACTCGAAGCCTAACAATATCGTATTCGTCTGTTTCCTGAAATGAAAGAAATAGCTAGGCTGGCATAATCTGATGTTATACTGAGGACGCAATGCGAAGGAGACTACCACCCCTCAACGCCCTGCGGACTTTTGAGGCTGCAGCACGGCACGGGAATTTCACCCATGCTGCGGATGAGCTTGGCGTGGCCCAGCCTGCGGTGACCCGTCAGGTGAACAATCTGGAGGCCTGGCTCGGCGTTGATCTTTTTACACGCACGGGCAATTCGGTGCGCCTGACACCCGACGGTGAGAATGCCGCGGAGCTCATAACATCTGTCCTCGACCGGCTTGATGTGGGCTTGCGCGGCCTCGTGTCCCGCAAGGAAACCGATATTGTGATCGGCGCGTCTTTCGGCATGACGCATTTGTGGCTGATGCCGCAGATCACTGCGATGAGGGGCGCAGTTAAAGGGGCCGCCATTAATTTCGTGACATCCGAACGCTATGAGGATTTCGACGATGAGCGCGTTGATCTGTCCGTCCGGTTCGGCGAAGGATATTGGCCCGGGATGCGAGCCGATCCGCTCTTTAAGGAAACCGTCCACGTTATAGCGGCGCCCGCCTTTCTTGAACGTGAACCGGACCTTGATCCCGAACGCCTACCGCAATCACTGCGTCCGGAATGGCTCTTGGAACACGGCGACCCGCATCATTATGGCTGGATGACATGGCAGCGATGGTTCGACCACCATGGGGTACCGATGCCAGGCGAGCCGCAAAAATCCGACATCCGAAGCTACCCGACGCTTCTTGACATGGTGAGGTGCAGCGAGGGTGTGGCGCTCGGCTATGTTGCACTTGATGGCCCGCTCGCCGAGAGTGGGGAGATTATCCGGATGGGACCTGCGATAGAGCGGCCAAGCCTTGGCTATTTTCTCGTCTCAAGCGCTGAGAGCAGTCGTCGCTCAACCATTGAAGAGTTGCGCGCCTATCTTGTTAGACAGGGACGTGATCGGCCTGCCGGGGCACCCGATTAATCTGCATATCCTTGAACGCACTTTTCACATGATCCGCAACGGCAAGCACGGCATCACCCGGATCCGGCCTGACGATCAACCCGTCACGGTAGGTGCCGAGCTTCGGCAGACCGTCCTGGGGCGTCAGTTCCACCATCGGTGGCTCGACAAGGCTTGCCGGAAACGGCGCGACAGCGAGATCAGCAAGAACAGCCGCACGTTGCCCTGCGGTGTGAGCGGACATGTAGGCAAGGCGGTATTTTCGTCCAGCACTCGCAAGAGCAGCCGTTGCGTCTGCGCGCCAAGGACAGCCTTCTTCCCACATTGAGACGGGAAGCGGATCGCATTTGTGAGCGCATCCCCCCCTTACGCCAGCCCAGACAAGTTGCTCTTCGAGGATGATTTCGACATCCGGATCGGGACGCTCTTCCTGAAAGAACGCGATGATCGCAAGATCGATCTCGCCTTTTTTGACCTTCTTTGTAAGGCTGACACTCGATTCGAAGATCACATCGACCATGACGCCTGGGTGGGTGATCGCAAAGCGCTTCAATATTGAAGGCAGAAAACGGCTGCCATCGTCATCGTGCGCCCCCAGTCGAACGGTGCCTTCGACCAACGGTTTTCTAAAATGGCGGATCGCCTCATCGGATAATTGAAGGATGCGTCTTGCATAAGAGAGAAGCATCTCACCGTCCGGTGTGAGACTGACTGCTCTCGCATCACGGCGCAGCAAAGTGCGCCCGACAATATCTTCCAATTTCTTGACCTGCATGGAAACGGCGGACGGTGTGCGAAACACCATGTCGGCCGCCGCCTTAAAACTTCCCGTCTCCACAATCGCAACGAATGTGCGCAACAGGTCGTGTTCAAGTGCCAACGGTGACGTAGTCGAAAAGTCATTTGAAGGACTGTTCATGGCCAATCTCTCAATTCAGTTTTACTGAACATGAACATTAGAACGTTTCGTTTGATTGAACAAGAGAAATGTTCAAATATCCTGATCATAAGATCTGAAACATCAGATTTTCTGAACCAGAGAGGAAAGACAATGGCGATCTTCGATCTTTAC
>JBCDCZ010000026.1:0-26792 GCA_039180865.1 Pseudomonadota bacterium
CCTTTTCAAGGACGGAGCGCTCATTGGCCGCGTCATGCGTGACCTTGATAAATCCGCCGATCACAAGTGGTGCTGGCGCGATCTTGGAAGTGCTGCGGAACAGTCAGGCGTCTCGGATAGCTTCGAAGCAGCCTTTGATGCGGTGAAGGAACGTAATTCTTGATTGAACTGTTTCAACTTGTGACGGAACTGACAGGTTATCATAACCAAAAAGATGCTGTGTACGACCCCAGAGTACAGGGCATCTAGGCTTTGCTTACACTACAAAAAACAAGCACTCTTTTCAGCGAAATCGAAGGGCGATTTTTATGAAGATTAGGCGTGTGAGAATAAACAATGGAAGTTTTGAAAATTTTCCCTTAGCCAGGACTTCAATCATCTTGAATATTCTTCGTGGAATTATTAGCTCTGGGTCATGGCTATGAATTTCGTGAAATTTAACAATCGCAGAGGCAAGCTTTGATCCAGTCTCATAATCCCATTTGGCGCATAGATAGTCAAAAGATAAAATCATACCAGAACGGTGATACTTTATTTCTTTCCTGATTTTTGGGTCCGCATTATTGATTAATTGCAACATTAATTCTGAGGCTAATTTGTATTGACTCATTTTATAAAGTGCAGAAACCAAGCGCCAGTAGTTTAATAACCCTACATCGCCAACTTTGATGTTCCCGTCCTTAAAACTATCGATTGTTCTCGTCAGTGACGTTATGGATAAATCGTTGATGTTTTTCCAAACATAATACACTAGCATAATCTTTGTATGTGTGTTTGTCTCAAACATTGGATTAGTTTCATCGTTGCACGCTAGTATAGCGTCATCCACTAAGGCAAGGGCAATATCCGGCTGATCTGCTTCGCGCAGTGCGTGTGTAGCACGACGTAAGAGTACTGCATATCTGAGGCTAGTCTTGCCATACAATCGTGCGACTTCTGCAAGTGTGTCAGTATACTTGTTACTCGGCGAACTGGTATTTTTTTCGTTGTTGCTAATAGATGTTTGCGCTTTTTTTAGCTTTGGTTTTTTTTGAAGGGCGTCACCAACTTGATTTTCAATGCAATTTATGAAGTTTTCTATTGAATATTTCGGGTTAAGAATTATTTCTTCAAAGGAATTGTTTGTTAACTCACGCCAGTAATTTGCATCCATTGCCTTTTCGAAGCACTCGTCGAAATTGCTGAAATCCTTCTTAAGCTCTAAATAGTGCCGATCTTTTTGGAAGATACCAGAGTAGGTCCCTGGAAACATGATTTGAACGCAACCATGAGCGGCTGCCTCGAAATGTCGAGGCGATACCTGAGCGTAATGCACATTCCCCTCAAACTGTGCTAGCTGGTCTTGTTTTGCGCGGTGGTAATAGTCTTCACATGCTTCAAAGTCCGACCATTCGGGTTGTTCCGCGAACTCAGAGGCCCAACGAGAAACTATACCTTCAAAGTCAAAAACGTTCGATCCGCTCTCGGTTCCAAGCACTGCTCGCGATCTGTTTAATCGGTTCGACCAATCTAAACCATAAAGGCGGTCTTCGGGGTCCAGCGAAATGTCGATGCCGTTTCGGTTTTCTAACTTTTGTTTGGCCACGACGCCGATGCGGTATTTGTCCCAGATTAGTTGGCCCCCGGCCAAACGGCCCAAATAGGCTCGGTAGAACAAGTCGATGTCCCGTTCTACAAATGGCGTGAATTCTCGTTGTCGTTGAATCGGTTCAACATAGCCCGTGAGGACACTCACGATTTGGGTTCGGGAATCGATATCGGGATACGCGCGATGAATCTGACCTGTTGGCACACAAGTAAAAAACAGGTCAAATTCATGCTTGTTTATGAAATCGGTAATGGTCGAAGTTAGGTGGTTTTCATCCTGACGGAATAAGACTTTAACTCCACTATATTCTTTGAATTTCGTCGGGACGCTATGGTCTAAAGAAAACAGGGCTAGCGGGTCGTAGCCCAAGCGTGGAAATATGACTACTGCATCAAATTCATTGAAATCGAGATCGCCGGGCAAGCCATTGAAAAGGTCTATCGGCCATACATTCAAAACGCTGACGTCAAACACACCCATATGCTGCCACCAATACAGGTTTATGTAAACCATCTCCACCTCGTTGGGCCGAATTCGCTCAAGCACGAGTATACGAGGCTTGTTGCCGCGCCGGGGGTTAATACCCAGAACAGGCATACGCATTTCATCTTGCATTGCCGCTGTTTTGCCGGTTACCGACATAGAGTTTAATCGCTCCGTTTACGAAAGTCTCGTCCGTATGACGTTACAAACGCGCTCAACTCCCTCCTCAAGTGAGACGGCCGGTTCGATGCCAAGCAGATCCCTCATTCGGTCCAGGGTTGGATTCTTCGACAACGTCATTTGTGTCGGGATCTTTTCATTCGTTATCAGATCGTGAGGGGCGCCCAAGTTTGCTCGCATCATCTCTGCCAACTCAGCGATTGGTCGCAGATCCGGGTGCCCGATGTTGATTACCGCATATTCATCAAGTTCTGCAGATGCTCGAATGGCTCTGATTGCGTCGCTGACGTGGAGCCAGCCCCTTGAACTTCCGTCATGAACTTGGATCGGCATGCCCATAGCGAGGTTGTAAGCGAAGCGGATCATTGCTGATCGGTGGTCCCCCAAAGCTTCAAATTCGTCGTACATCATAAATGGTCTGACAGTTACGGCTTTCAGGCCATAATGGTCGACCTCATATTCGACCAATTGTTCGCCCAATAGTTTGCTGAGCCCGTATCGATTGTTGGGGCTAAGGTTTTTCTCGTCTTCCCTCATAACCTCAAGATGCGGACCATAAATCTCCGAAGTTGAGAAGAAAACTAATTTTGCTCCAACCCGCTTTGTCAATTGTATTACATTATTAACGCCACCGAGGTTTGTCGCAATAGCAAGTGAAGATGCTTGTTCGCATGTAACACGACTCACCATGGCAGAAAGTAAAAAAACAACATCTGGTTTTGTATCGAATGCAGGAAGTAAATCTAGTGGATTGTTTATGTCAGACACGTGAAATCCTTCTTTAAAACCAGGTTTTATATCTAGGCTAACGACTTCGTAACCGGAGTTACGCAGGCTTTCTACTAAAGGTTTGCCGACGTTACCTTCTGATCCGACCACAAGTGCTTTTTTCATTTTGGATTGCCCTATTCTTTTTAGTTGTCATTTTTGACGGTGTGTGCATATCCCGCCAACCCAGCCATTGCAATATAGTCGCGTGTATATTCGAAAGAGACGTCGCTCTTTCTCAACAGTGATTGCGTCCGAACAAAAATGTACGCGGTATCATGATCATATGTCATCGCATTTGGTCGCCGCCGACCGTTGTGAATCTAATGGATAATAACACTTCTTGTGGCAGGGAGAGATCGACTAGAAAGGAAATGGCGTCATGAATAACGTTGGAATAGGGATGATCGCAGCGCTGATGGTGCTGACCTCCGCGGCAACTGTTGACGCCGGGTCCAGCAAGAACCCGAACTACGACGGCCCGACTGTCAACTTCCGGTTCCACAACCTCGATGTCGTCGATATTCGCGAATTGGATTGCGACAGGCTTCTTACCTTCGCCAAATCGAAGGGTGTGTTTCAGGCCAAGAAGCCTGGCATTATTATCGCTGGTGATTCCCTCGATTGCGACGTCATCCAGACCTTCGACTATGATTTCTTCCGGCCCACTGGCGCCTTTGTTCGCGTGCGCGATGGTCGCTGCAATGTTTGGAGCTGCGACGGTATCATCAGATCGGGTGGAGACTGATCTGAGAGGGACCTAGCGTCCTTTAAACGTTGGCGTTTCCTTTTTGAGAAAGGAAGAAAGCCCGTTCGGTGCATCTTCGGTGCGCATCATTCCGGCGATGGAGCGCGTTTCCCTGTCGAGCTGCGTTTCCATCGTGTCGGAATAAGCGGTCGTGAGCATCCGTTTCAGGTTGCCGTAGGCAAGCGTCGGACCCTGAGCGAAGTCTTTCGCGATCTTGTTCGCCTCGCTCATCAAATCGTCCGGTGACACGACTTTTGTGACGAGCCCCCAGTCCATCGCTTCGCTCGCTGTCAAAAGGCGATTGGTCAGGAGAAGCTCCTTCGCCCGCAAAAGACCAACATGCTTGGCGAGGAAATAGGTCGACGAGCCATCCGGCGTCAGGCCGGAGGCCGTATAGGCTGACACGAATTTGGCGCGATCTGACGCAATCACGACATCGCCTGCAAGCGCCATGGAAAAACCACCGCCCGCAGCCGTACCGTTAACGGCAATCACCAGCGGTTGATTGGCTTGCGCAAAACGAATGAGCGCGCCATGAAGGTCGCTCGCCATGCGGGTCAGCAGAGTTTCTTTGCCGTCTCCAGCATCCTCCATCTCCTGAAGATCGCCGCCAGCGCAGAACATCTTCCCCGTAGCAGTGAGCAGGATCGCCCGGACATTCGGGTCAGTGGTGAGCTGGATCGACGCCTCGTGTAACTCACTCGCCATCTGCCGATTAAGCGCATTCGCGTTATCCGGACGGTTGATTGTAATCGTTCCCACTTGATCCGCGATCGTCAAATTGATTGTTTGAAACGACATGATGGCTGCACCTCCCTGCGCTTTTTGAGCGTGCGCGAGCTTTGCAGCGACAGGGAGGAATTGCAACGATGATCAAACTGCACCACGCGCCGGAAACGAGATCGGTCAGAATCCGCTGGCTTCTGGAAGAACTCGGCCTCGACTACGACCTCGTAACGTACAAGCTGGGCGATCCGGCGATGCGTGCACCGGACTATCTGGCAATCAGCCCGCTTGGGCGGGTTCCAGCGCTTCAGGATGGTGACATAACGCTCTCTGAGAGCGGCGCTATTGCTCAATACATCCTGAGAACCTATGGCGAAGGCCGCTTGGAACCGGATGGGTCTTCTCCGGAATACGCACGGTTTTTGCAGTGGATCCACTACGCTGAAGGCATGATCATGCCGCAAATCAATATCATCGTCGTCGAGACTGTGTTCCTGCCGCCTGAAAGGCGCAACGAAACCAATGTTGCGCGAGCAAGAAAACTGCTCGAGCGCATGATGCCGCCCATAGAGGCAGCCCTTGAAGGACGCGATTTTCTCTGCGGCGAATTCAGTGCTGCCGACATGATGACGGGGCACGCAACGATAGTTTCAACGCGTATTGGCGGCGTTGACACGTCCGACAAACCCAACATCAAAGCCTATGTCGATCGTCTTGAAGCACGTCCGGCGCTGCAAAAGGCCCGGTCGGCGTGAGTGGGAACGGGACCGTTCTCATTGTCGGAGCGGGGGATGATATCGGCGCGGCAGTCGCACGTCGGTTCGCAAAAGGAGGCTATACGGTGTGTGCGGCCCGGCGCACTGCAGAGAAGCTCGAGGGCCTTATCTCATCCATTAAGAACGACGGCGGATCTGCCTACGGCTTTCCGCTCGATGCCCGCAAAGAGGATCAGGTCAAGGCGACTTTCCGCACTATAGAAAAGGATATCGGGCCGCTTGATTGCGTGATCTTCAATCCGGGCGCGAACGTCAAATATCCGATCCGGCAGACGTCGACGAAAGTCTTTCAGAAGGTCTGGGAACTCTGTTGCTTTGCCGGCTTCCTCTGTGGCCGAGAGGCTGCGGACTATATGGTGCCACGCGGGCGCGGATCGATATTCTTCACAGGTGCGACGGCAAGCATGCGCGGGGGAAGCGGGTATGCGGCTTTTTCGTCAGGGAAATTCGGATTGCGCGCGCTTGCGCAAAGCATGGCGCGGGAACTTGGCCCCGAGAACATCCATGTTGCCCATCTCGTCATTGATGCTGGTGTCGATACGAAGTTCGTCCGCGCTCTTTGGGAAGAACGCGGCATAGACCTTAAAGGCGCACCGGAAGACACGCTGATGGACCCGCAATCGATCGGGGAGGCCTATTATCACTTGCATCACCAGAGTCGGGATGCATGGACGTTCGAAATGGATTTAAGGCCGTACGGGGAAACCTGGTAGCGGTTTGGGGGCTAGTATGAAGAGAATGATCGACGAGTGCATTCGTGAGGCTATAAGCGCCGAGCCGGTCGGTAAATGACGAGGGGGGCTTCTGCAATGACCAAACGCATCAGGACGGCGATCGGCATCGTCGGGTCCGGTCCCGCTGGGCTCTTGTTGTCACAACTTCTGGCAAGGCAGGGGATCGATACGATTGTGATTGACCGGCAGCCGCGAGAGTATATCGAAGGCCGTATCCGAGCCGGTGTCCTCGAATGGAGTACGGTCGACGTCTTGAGCGACGCGGGCGTCGGCGACCGGATGATGGCGGAGGGATTGCCCCATGGCGGCTTCGATCTCGCTTTCCAGGGTGCCCATCATCGTATCGATCTTGAAGGTCTCACCGGCAAGCGTGTGATGGTCTATGGGCAGACTGAAATCACGAAAGACCTTTTCGAAAAGCGGGCAACCGACGGACAGGTTTTCCATCTCGGCGTTTCGGATACGAGGCTGGAAGAAATTGCTTCGGATAAGCCGAGAATTCACTTTCAGAAAGATGGCGAAGCCTATGAAATCGAATGTGATTTTATTGCGGGATGCGATGGCTTTCACGGTGTTTCCCGACAGGCCTTTCCGTCACACAAGATGGCCCTTTTCGAGCGGGTCTATCCGTTCGGCTGGCTTGGCCTTCTAACCGCCCGCCGACCCGTGGCCGAAGAGTTGATCTATACGAACCATGAGCGTGGGTTCTCGCTTTGCTCCATGCGTTCAAAAACGTTGAGCCGATACTATCTGCAGGTTCCGGTCAATGAGACCGTTGATGCCTGGTCGGACGAAAGGTTTTGGGAAGAGCTAAAAATCCGTCTCGGTGAAGAAACGTCTGGAAATCTTGAAACCGGCCCATCGATTGAAAAGTCGATCGCGCCGCTTCGCTCTTTCGTGGCCGAACCCATGCAATATGGGCGGCTCTTTCTCGCCGGAGACGCAGCCCACATTGTTCCGCCGACCGGCGCGAAGGGGCTCAATCTCGCGGTTGCGGACGTGCGGCTCTTATCCGATGCGTTGATTGCGCGTTACCGCGAAGGGACAGCAACGCTCCTTGAATCATATTCTGAGCGATGTCTTGCAAGAATCTGGAAGGTGGAACGTTTTTCCTGGTACCTCACGACCATGATGCATCAGTTTCCCGACAACAATGCTTTCGAGCAACGCATGCAGCGCGCTGAGTTCGAATATGTTGCTCAATCGGAGTGTGCATCAATGGCGATTGCGGAAAACTATGTGGGCCTTCCGCTCGAACGAGGATAGGATAATCGCGCGGTGATTTCTTGCATGGCCGCGATTGCAGGATTTGAGGGGGGCTTATGACGGACGATAGTCGCGACCGGTTTGAGGCGGGCATGAGGGTGCGGCGCGCCGTTCTAGGCGATTATCATGTTAATCGCGCTGAATCTGAGAAGACCGATTTCGACACGCCGTTTCAGACCCTGGTTACGGAAGCAGCCTGGGGGCATCTTTGGGCGGGCGACCACTTCACCAAGCGAGAACGATCGATCGTGACGATCGCGCTTCTCGCAGCCCTTGGCCGCGATGACGAAGTTGCGATGCATATCCGGGCCGCCCGGAATACAGGGACGAGCAGGGAGGACATTCGCGAGGCTCTGATGCATGTCGCGATCTACGCCGGCGTTCCGGCCGCAAACCATGCGATAAAGATCGCCAAAGCCGTGTTCGCGGATTCTGATGGAAGGAACAGGCAGCATGGAGGGGAAAGTGGTTGAGGAAGCAAACGCCTTTTTACCGCGAGATCACTCCACACAACCGGCCGCACTCACACCGGAATACAAGACAACGCGTTTGCGCGCGCCATCACGACCGCTTGTGGTGGTCCCGAATACGCTCACCGAAACCACCGGACCTGTTTTTGGAAGAGATCTGATCGGGGATCTCGATCATGATCTCATCCATAACGCGGCAGCGCCCGGCGAAGCTGCCATTGGGCCACGCATCACAGTCCACGGGCGGGTGACAGACGAATTCGGCAAAGGTGTGCCGGGCGTTCTGGTTGAGATCTGGCAGGCGAACGCGGCTGGCCGGTACCGCCACGTGAACGACGATTATCTTGCGCCCGTTGATCCAAATTTTGCAGGCGGTGGGCGGACGATCACCGATGAGAACGGTGCCTACGCGTTCCTGACTGTAAAGCCCGGCGCCTATCCCTGGCCGAATGACGGCAATTCCTGGCGTCCGGAGCATATTCATTTCTCGGTTTTCGGCACAGGATTCGCGCAAAGATTGATCACGCAGATGTATTTCGAAGGCGATCCTCTGATTGCGGTGTGCCCGATTGTAAAAGCGATTGGCGATGACGCGGCAATCGCTCGTTTGATCGCACCGCTCGATATGGAGCACGCGACACCTATGGACCGTTTGGCTTACCGTTTTGATATCGTTCTGCGTGGCCGAAAGTCGACGTTGTTTGAAAACCGGCTTGAGGGAAACTAGATCCATGGTCCAACAGCCGATCGCGAAGGAAACGCCGTCCCAGACCGCAGGGCCCTACGTCCATATCGGCCTCGCACCCGGATCTTGCGGAAACCGGGCGCTTGAGAATGGCGAGATTGGTTCCGTTCTCTACGACGCTGGGGTCAAGGGTGAACGCATCACGGTTGAAGGAACAGTGTTTGACGGCGCAGGCGAGCCTTTGCGAGACGCTCTCATCGAAATCTGGCAGGCAGACCACGAAGGGATCTACAAGAGCCCGGAAGATCCGCGAGACCCCGGTGATCCGGCGTTCCACGGTTTCGGGCGGGCCGTGAGCAGTTTTGAGACCGGGTTATTCCGCTTTGAGACGATCATGCCCGGTCGGGTGCCGACCGTGGATGGCAGGTTCCAGGCGCCTCATATGCTCTTGTGGATTGTCGCCCGCGGTATCAACATAGGGCTTCATACCCGTCTTTATTTGCCGGGCGACGAAACGGCGGACGACCCGGTTCTGCAATTGGTCGACGAAGAATTGAGGCCACGTTTGATTGCGGTTGCCCAAGGCGACATTTACCGGTTCGACATTCATCTTCAGGGAGAAAACGAAAGTGTCTTTTTTGATAACTGATCCGGATTTGATGTCAGACCATGAAGTCGTCCGTGCCCGGGCACGCCCCTGTATTCTCTGTTGTGCGATAACCGGATCGCTACCGACGAAAAAGGATAATCCAGCGGTCCCTACGACAATTAATGAACAGGTGGAAAGCGCCCATGAGGCAGTGGAGGCCGGCGCATCGATTATTCACTGTCACGTCAGGAACGCCGATGAAACGCCGACCTCCGATCCTGAAAAGTTTGCTCTTTTGAAGGAAGGTCTCGAAAAACACTGCCCTGGTGTCATCGTCCAATTGTCGACAGGTGGACGGTCCGGAGCCGGTCGCGAGCGCGGCGGCATGCTGCCGCTAAAACCCGACATGGCGTCGCTCAGCGTCGGCTCGAACAATTTTCCGACCCGGGTTTATGAAAACCCGCCGGATCTCGTCGATTGGCTCGCGGGTGAAATGCGCACCTTCGAGATCACACCGGAAATCGAAGCCTTTGATCTTTCCCACATTCTGCAAGCTGTGAAGCTGCATGGAGAAGGGAAACTCTACGGTAAGCTCTATGTCCAGTTCGTCATGGGCGTGAAGAATGCGATGCCTGTCGACCGCGATGTTTTTGAATTCTATGTCACCACGATGGCAAGACTGGCACCTGAAGCTCAATGGTGTGCTGCCGGAATCGGGGCAGGTCAGATCGTGGTGAATGAATGGGCGATCGCCGCAGGTGGGCACACGCGAGCAGGTCTCGAAGACAATGTGCGGCTCGACCGTAACACCCTGGCCCCCTCAAACGCCGCACTCATCAAGCGAGCGGCGGATCTTTGCGAAAAGTATCAACGGCCTGTTGCGACGATCGCGCAAGCCCGGGAAATACTCGGCTTGAGGACGCATTAGCGAATCCTGGCGAATACACTATTCGTCCAGACGGGAATTTCAGATGAGCTTTACACCCTTTAATGCACCGCTTCTCGCAGGCGTACTCGGTGATCTGGAGGTTGCTGCGTCTTTTTCGGTGAAAGCGGATCTTGTGGAAATGATCCGCTTTGAAATCGCGCTGGCAAAAGCCGAATCTGAGGCGGGCGTTATACCCGAAGAAGCAGCATCGGGGATCCGCGAGAGCTTGAACGATTTCGAACCGGATGTCCGGGCGCTCGCGGCAGCGGCTGAAACGGATGGTATGAGTGTTCCTAACCTGATCGCACAGATGCGGGAGATGATCGGTGAGCCCCATGCGCTCCATCTTCACTTCGGTTCGACCAGCCAGGATGTCATCGATACGAGCCTCATCCTGCGATTGAAGACCGTGGATCGTATCCTGATGGACCGGGTTTCTAATATCCTGGCGCGGATCGACACGTTAGAGACGGATTTCGGTGAGAAGGCGTTCACGGCACGCACAAGGATGCAGGATGCGCTTAGGGTTACTGTCGCCGACCGCCTCAAAATCTGGAGGGCACCACTGCTTGCGGTGAGGGCGCGCCATATAGATCTGTCGGCGCGCCTCTACAGGCTGCAGTTTGCCGGAGCGGATGGAACCCTGCACAAACTCGGTGAGAAAGCCGCCGATGTGAGATCTCGTCTTGCTGCCGAACTTGGCCTTAATGACCCGGGAGGCTCCTGGCACACCGAGCGCTCCAGTCTTGTCGAGTATGTCAACGTTTTGAGCGCGCTCTCGGCTGGACTGGGAAAGATCGGTCAGGACTTTGTTTTGATGGCCCAGAACGAGCGCGACGAAGTTGCCTTTGATGGCGGGGGAAAATCATCAGCCATGGCCCACAAACAGAACCCGGTTCGGGCGGAACTCCTCATCACTTTGCATCGGTTTATGGCAACGCTTGCAGGCGGAATGCACCAGTCTCAGGTTCACGAACAGGAGCGTTCCGGCGCGATGTGGGCATTGGAATGGATGCTTGTCCCCCAGGCCTGTGTTGCTTGCGGAGCATCGCTGCGTCAGGCCGAGCGCCTTCTGGCTTCAATCACGCGCATTGGGCCTGCTTAGGCCTCCTTTTTTTCGGAAGATGCCATTGCGAGGGCATCAAACCTTGCGCGAATTTCGGGCGGGATCGGCTGCTTTTCGATAAGCCCCAGATTGGGTCGCGCGAAAACCCTCGCTTCTCTGCCCTCCGCCGCAGTTTCCCCCTTGTTATCAACTCGATAGAGCAGCTTAAGGCTGGTCGTGCCGACTTTCGCAATATCGAGCGAGATAGTGACATGGTCACCATAGGAAACCGGCGTGTGAAACGTGCAGCCGACCTCAACTAGCGGTGCTGTGAGACCACTGTAGTCCTCGAAAAGTACGTTTTGGCTATATCCGAGATCGATCAAAAACGCATGAAAAGTGTGATCCATCCAGCGGAAGAAAGTGGGGTAGAACACCAGTCCCGCCGGATCGCATTCCCCCCATTCCACGATACGGTCAATTCTGAATGCTGGCATCTCGGTTTTCGCCTCGCTGGTTGATCTGGTCATCGCTTTGCATGCCCCAAATCCATCCGACAGTCTCGTTTCACGCAGCTTGACTTAGAAAGGCTTCTGCCTTTGATTACAACACTGGTTGGGGTGGAAAGAGTCAAAGGAAACAGGCGGTGCGGGTAACCATCATCGGTGGCGGACCGGCGGGGCTTTACGCAGCGATCCTGTTAAAGCGCACGCGTCCCGAGACCCAGATCGCCGTGATTGAACGCAATGAGCGCGGTTCCACCTTCGGTTTCGGCGTTGTGTTTTCCGCGCGCTCTTTGTCCTTTCTGCGCGGCGATGATCCCGATACAGCCGATCTGATTGAACCCCACTTGCGTCAGTGGTCGGATATCACTGTTGTTCATCGCAAAGAGACGATCACAATTGATGGTGTCGGATTTGCCGCGATCGGACGACTGAAACTCCTGAAGCTACTACAGGATTGCGCGGTTGGACTTGGTGTGGATCTGGAGTTTCAGACCGAAGCAGACGATCTAAAGGATTATCTTGAGAGCGATCTGATCATCGGTGCCGACGGGGTGAACTCGATGGTGCGGCAATCGACGAGTGCGTTTGACGAGACGATCACGACACTCAACAACCGGTTTGCCTGGTTTGGTGCGGAAACGGAATTCCGGACCCTGACCCAGACCTTCATTGAGACGCCCTTCGGGCTGATGAATGCGCACCACTATTGCTACGACGAAGGGCTTTCGACCTTCATTGTGGAGATGTCGCCGCAGACATTCGAACGCAGCCGGTTTGGCAGCCTGACCGAACCTTATTATCGCGCGCAATGCGAAGCGTTCTTCGCTGAAACGTTGGGCGGAGCGAAGCTGATTGCCAACAATTCTGTCTTTCGCCAATTCCCGGAACTTGAATGCGCGAAATGGTATGTGGGCAATAAAGTTCTTGTCGGTGACGCACTCCATACCGCCCATTTCTCGATTGGTTCGGGTACGAGACTTGCCTTTGAGGACTGTATTTTTCTGGTGCGCGCTTTGAAAGCGCACGATTTCAATATCGATGTCGCGCTACCAGCTTACCAAAAGGCTCGCCAACCGATCCTCCAGAAGATCGTTGCGGCATCCAGGCGATCGGCGCAATGGTACGAGAACTTTGAAGACCATATGGCGCTCGAACCTTGGCCGTTCGCACTCAGTTACATCCGTCGCGCGGGCCGGATCGACGCTGATCGGTTGAGGAAACTCGCACCGAGCTTTTCTACGGAGGCGGAAGCGCGCGGCCTTGCCTTGGAGTCCGGTCGAGACGCGGGCTCAGGCTTCAGCGGAGATGTGGAGGAGGAGACCATATGACCGAGGCGATACAATCTGAACACGGTGATCCTGCGCTGGGGGGAAAGCGGGAAGCTTTCTACGAGGCGATCGAACCGGAAGCCATGCGCGCACTTTGGTCCGTCATGGGGGCAATTATTACCCCTGAACCGAAAAGCGGCTGCCAGGCGCACAAGTGGTCTTATGAGACGGTACGCGCGCGCCTGCTTGAAGCAGCGAGCCTGATTACCGCGAAAGAAGCGGAAAGACGAGTTTTGATCCTGGAAAATCCAGGACTTCAGGGAACGTCAAAAATGACGACGTCGCTTTATTGCGGAATTCAGTGCGTTATGCCCGGGGAGGTCGCGCCCGCTCACAGGCATACCCAATCAGCCTTGCGATTCGTGCTGGAATCCGAGGGCGGCTTTACTGTTGTCGGTGGCGAAAGTACCGAAATGCGTTTTGGCGATTTTGTCATCACCCCGAACTGGGAATGGCACGATCATGGTAACACAAGTGATGCGCCGGTCTTCTGGCTGGATGGGCTCGATATTCCTATCGTTCAGATGCTTGATGCATCGTTTGCGGAAGGATTCGGGGATGACAGTCAGCCGATTGAAAAACCGACCGGCGACAGTGCGGCCCGGTATGGCGCGAATATGCTGCCGCTCGGCTACGAGAAGGTGGCGCAGACCTCGCCAATTTTTAATTACCCCTACGAGCGTTCGCGCGCGGCGTTGGATCAGATGCAAAGGCAGGAGGCTTGGGATCCCTGCCACGGTCTTAAAATGCGCTACGTGAATCCTGTCGATGGCGGATGGGCGATGCCGACAATCGGCACTTGCCTTCAACTTCTACCAAAAGGCTTCGTGACTGCGCCCTATCGCTCAACGGACGCGACCGTTTTCGTTGGTGTCGAAGGAAGTGGCCGTGTTCGGATTGCAGACGAGGTCTTCGATTGGGGCCCGCGCGATGTGATCGTTGTGCCAAGCTGGCATGAAGTCGTCCACGAAGCTGATGACGAGGCTGTTCTGTTCAGCTATTCCGATCGCCCAGTTCAGGAGAAATGCGGTTTGTGGCGCGAACGCAGAGGCAATGAGTAGTTGCGTCATCAGGCCACCATTCACTATCTGACCTTTCCTCTATAGGCGCTGTCCAGGAGAGACTTTTATGACCCAGTATGTCGTGAGCCCGCCACCTGTTCCATCGGTTGCCGTTATTGACACGAGCGAACGATTTCCGGTGCGGCGCATTTTCTGCGTTGGTCGGAATTATGCAGCACACGCCCGCGAAATGGGGAAGGATCCCGACAAAGAGCCTCCCTTCTTTTTCACGAAACCCGCGGACGCTGTGATCGATAGCGGCGAAGTCATGCCTTATCCGCCGGAAACGGAAAATCTGCATTATGAAATCGAACTCGTTGTGGCTGTTGGGAAAGCAGGACGGCGGATCGCGCCGGCCGATGTTTATGATCATCTGTGGGGCGCCGGCGTTGGGCTCGATATGACCCGCCGTGACCTTCAACAGGCCGCGAAGGAAATGGGGCGACCGTGGGATTTCGGAAAGGCGTTTGACTATTCGGCACCGATGGCGCCGTTAAGCCCGCTTTCCGATGTCCCGTCTCTTGAAACCGGCAGGATCTGGCTTGCCGTCAATGGGGAAGTGCGCCAGGACGCAGACCTTGCCGATCTCATCTGGTCGGTCGAAGATCACGTGTCGATCCTGTCGCAATCGATTGCTCTGGAACCGGGCGACCTCATCATGACGGGGACACCCGCAGGAGTTGGTGCAGTGCGCGAAGGCGATGAAATTACCGGAGGTGTTGCTGGCCTGAGCGATCTAAGAACGATTATCGGAGAGCCCGTTTAAGCTTCGGGATTATTTGACACACGAAGAATTACGGGTAGTCTCACTGCGAAATTCTGACGTTTTTTGATCTACATCGGGAGGATTTAATGATCAGAAAAACACTCGTAGCTGCGGTTGCCGCCGCAGCTCTTTCGGCGCACGCAGCAAATGCTGCCGAAGTCAAAGTTGGCTTCGTGACAACGCTCACAACGCCAGCTGCCGTTATCGGTAAGGATATGCAAAACGCCGTTGAACTGGCCGTTGAGCATATGGGCGGCAAGATGGGCGACCTCGACCTCAAGGTCATCTACGGCGATGACGGCTTCAAGCCGGAAACCGGAAAGCAGGCGACCGATAAACTCGTCAAACAGGACGATGTTGATTTCGTAACCGGCTACATCTGGAGCCACGTACTTCTTGCAAGTCGTAAGTCGGTTCTGGATGCAGGCAAGTTTCTGATTTCCGCCAATGCAGGCCCGTCGCAAATTGCAGGTAAGCTCTGCCACGAGAATTTCTTCTCGACCTCATGGCAGAACGACCAGACACCTATGGCCATGGGTGAGGTGCTCAATCAAAAGGGCGTTGAATCGCTCTACATTATGGCGCCGAACTACGCTGCTGGTAAGAACATGGTCGCTGGTGTGGAACGCACCTTCAAGGGTGACGTGAAGGGCAAGGATCTCACCAAATGGGGTAAAGATCGCCAGCTCGATTTCTCTGCTGAGCTTGCAAAAGCCAAGGCATCCGGGGCGGACGGCCTCTTCATCTTCTATCCAGGCTCAGCGGGCGGTGCGTTCATCAAGCAATACCAGCAGGCCGGTCTTCAGAGCGAGTTGCCGCTCTACTCCGTCTTTACGGTCGATGCGATTTCTCTTCCGAAGCTTCAGGCCGCAGGGTTTGAATCGGTTCTCGGTTCCCGCACAACCCAACAATGGGATCCAAGCCTTGAAAACGAGCAGAACGCTCGCTTTGTCGCCGATTTCAAAAAGAAATACGGCACCTATCCGAGCTTCTATGCTGCCCAGTCCTATGACGCGATGTTCCTCATCAAGTCAGCAGTTGAGGCTGTCGGTGGCGATCTGTCGAACAAGGACGGTATCCGCGCAGCGATGAAAAAGGCCGAATTCCCATCAGTTCGCGGGTCATTCTCTTATGGCAACAACAATATGCCGATCCAGAACTTCTACCTGCGGGAAGTGGTGAAGGATGCCGACGGAGACTGGACAACGAAGGTCGTTCAAACGGTTTTTGAAAACCACCAGGATCCCTACGCATCTGACTGCGCGCTGAATTAAGCGTGTGACGTCAACCGTTTAAAACATCGAAAATCGGAGAGGGCAGCCTTGCCCTTTCCCTACGTCTTACCTTACGACTTTCCCCTGGGGCAGGGTTTTCGAGGCTGGTTCATTGGACATCATACTGTTGGTTACGCAGACCCTGAATGGTTTGCAACTCGGCATTTTGCTGTTTCTGCTTGCCTCAGGTTTGACCCTGGTCTTCGGGATCATGGATTTCGTGAACCTCGCGCACGGCTCGCTCTACATGCTCGGCGCGTTCTTCTGTGCATCTTTGACCTTTGCCACCGGCAATTATTTTCTCGGCATCCTTCTCGCAATACCGCTGATTGCGCTCGTTGGTTATGCCGTTGAACTTAGTCTGGCTCGGTATTTGTATACGCGGGACCACCTTAGTCAGGTTCTTGCAACTTTCGGCCTCATTTTGATCTTCGACACGCTCGTTCAGATTATTTGGGGTGAGGCGGGGATTGCCGTTCCAATCCCGGCGTTCCTGGATGAACAGATTGAAATCTTTCCAGGTATCGTCCTGCCGGTATTCAGGCTCTTGATCATCGGTTCCGGGCTCGCCATCGCCTTTGGTTTATTCTGGCTCGTGAATTTTACGCGTCTTGGGATGCTGATCCGCGCGGGGGCATCCAACAGGACGATGGTGTCGGCACTCGGTATTAACATCCAGATGCTTTTCGGCCTTGTTTTCGCACTGGGCGCGGTGCTCGCCGGGGTCGCGGGCATGCTGATTTCGCCGATTACGGAGGCTGAAATCGGGATGGGCAACGGCATCATCATCACAGCGTTTGTCGTAATTATTGTTGGTGGGATCGGCTCCATGAAAGGCGCATTCATTGCAGCGCTTCTGATCGGGCTCATTGATACCCTCGGCCGGTCGTTCATTGACGGGCTCTTCAAACTCTTCATGTCATCGAACGCTGCGGAAACTGCCGCGCCAGCCGTTTCGGCAATGCTGATTTACATTCTCATGGCCCTGATCCTCGCGGTTCGACCACAGGGTCTCTTCCCACCGAAGGTGCGCTAGGAAATGGCCGGTTTCTCTCAAGCCGAAATGGCGGATCGCCCCGGCAAAACCGGACGCCGGATCTTCAGTATCTTCGTTCTGATTCTGCTTGGGGTTCTGCCACCCTTCTTCATGTGGATCGATGAACCCTTCTACATGGACCTCGCAACGCGTCTCGTCTGCCTGGCGATTGCAGCCGTTAGCCTGAATTTGATCCTCGGTTATGGCGGGATGGTGTCATTCGGACATGCCGTTTACATCGGCATTGGCGCCTATTGCGTCGGGATTCCGTCCTATCACGCGACCTATGGCGAATGGGATCTGGTTGCGACCTACAACGGCTTTGTCCATTTGGGGCTTGCGGTTTTCTTCTCGGCTTTCTTCGCATTCATAGTGGGGGCGATCTGTCTGAGAACACGTGGTGTCTATTTCATCATGATCACCATGGCCTTCTCTCAGATGATGTTCTTCTTTCTCGTTTCGCTTGAAGCCTATGGTGGCGACGACGGTTTGACGATTGACGTGCGCTCCGAATTTCCTCTGATCAGTCTCGACGATCCGATCCAGCTTTATCTCGTCTGTTACATCTCGTTGATCCTGACTGTTCTTCTCGTTCGAACCATTATCCATTCAAGGTTTGGCATGGTGCTGCGCGGCGGCATGGACAACGAAGAACGCATGCGGATGATCGGCTATAATGTTTATCTTTTCCGCTTGACGGCCTTTGTGATTGCGGGAGCAATCTGCGGTTATGCCGGTGCGCTTCTCGGCAACTTCACAACCTTCATTTCGCCCGAAATGATCGATTGGACACGGTCAGGCGAAATGATGTTCATGGTTATCCTCGGTGGAGCCGGGTCTACAATTGGCCCTGTTATGGGGGCTGTGATCTTCATCGTTATGGAGATTGTGATTGAAGAGGTTCTCGCGATCTTCAGTCACGATTGGGGGAAATTCTGGCACTTGCCATTCGGCATGCTCCTGATCCTCTCCGTCCTGTTCTTACCAGGCGGCCTTGTCAGTCTCTTCAATCGTAAGGCGCGCGAAAAATGACACCGCTTCTCGAGATCAAGGACCTCAATAAAAGCTTTGGTGGTGTGCAGGCCACCAAGAACATCACGCTTGAAGTGCTTGAGGGAGAGGTTCACGCAATCATCGGTCCGAACGGAGCAGGCAAGACGACACTGATTGCGCAGTTATCAGGCGGCACGCAGCCCGATGGCGGTGCGATCCTCTTCAATGGACAACCGATCACAAAGCTTGCCGCCCATCAGCGCGCGCGACTCGGCATGGCCCGATCTTTCCAGATCACGAGCCTGCTGATGAATATGACCGTAGCCGATAACGTCGCACTCGCTGCCCAGGCCCATGAGGGGCATTCGTTCCGTTTCTTTCGTCCCGCCCGCAAGTTCGCCCATCTTCGCAATGCCGCGCAGGAGGCGCTTGAAAGAGTGGGGCTCGCATTACGCGGCGACGATGTGGCAAGTGCGCTGTCGCACGGTGAGCGGCGCCAGTTGGAGATCGCCGTGGCGCTAGCGACAAAGGCGGAATTTCTCCTGCTGGATGAGCCGATGGCGGGAATGGGGATCGAGGAAACCAGCCAGATGATCGAACTCCTGAGAAGCCTTAAAGGTCAAAAAACGATGCTTCTGGTTGAGCATGACATGGATGCCGTTTTTGCGCTCGCTGATCGCATCTCGGTTCTCGTATACGGAAGCATTATTGCGACCGGAACGCCGGAGGAAATCCGGAGCAACGACGCCGTGCGCGCGGCGTACCTTGGCGAGGACTGACACCATGGCAATGCTGGAGGTAAAAGGCCTTGAGGCGTCTTATGGTGTGAGCAAAGCGCTTTTTGGGATCGATCTTGCGATCGGCGAGGGCGAAGTTGTCACCCTTCTTGGCCGCAACGGGATGGGCAAGACAACGACGGTCAATACGATCATGGGGATCGTCAAGGCGTCGTCAGGAAGTGTCATCTTTCAGGGACGCGAGATCGCCAAACTTCCGTCTTACAAGATTGCCAATCTTGGGATTGGCCTCGTTCCCGAGGGCCGTCAGGTCTTTCCGAATCTCACAGCACGCGAAAACCTTGTTGCGACTGCGAGCAACCATTTGAAACAGGGAAATCCCTGGACCGTGGACCGGGTCTTCGACCTTTTTCCGGAGATCGCTTCACGTCGCCGGTCTATGGGCAATCTGCTTTCAGGCGGGGAACAGCAGATGCTTGCAATCGGCCGGGCGCTTATGACGAATCCGCGTCTCCTCATCCTTGATGAAGCGACGGAAGGGCTTGCTCCGCTCATTCGCGAGAAAATCTGGCAAGCCCTGGTGGAAATCTGCGACAGCGGCCTGTCGATCCTCGTCATCGACAAAAACCTGCATGACCTTCTCAAGATCGCGAGCCGCCATTTCATCGTCGAGAAGGGCCATGTCGTTTGGTCAGGCACCTCCGAAGAGCTTGCCGGGCAAGAGGATGTTCAGCACCAATATCTTGGCGTCTAACTGGATTTATGCAAAATAATGCAATAAATTGAATATCTACCGTACGATTTTTCCAGATGCCTTTCTATGCTCACGCATTATCTTGCGCATTAGGCTTAGTCGTGTATGACTTTCCAGGGATCAGGCAAGGTCTTTGGGAGGAGACATGGCGGAGACTGAAGAGCGTGCTGGCCACGCCGCTATCGGTGGTGACTCGCAGACAAACGAAAACGCAGCACTGTGGTTTGTCGATCGGCATGGCGAAGGCGCGTTAGCCGATAAAGTGGCCTTTATTGAGGGTGACGGCGCCAAACGAAGCCTCACCTATAAAGATCTGTCTTCAGAAAGCGGTAAGCTCGCCGCGCTTTATGAGCGGCACGGCTTACGCCCGGAGGACCGGGCGGCAGTCCTCGTTCTCGATCAGATCGAGTTTCCGATCATCTTCTGGGGCAGCCTCAAGGCGGGTGTGATACCAGTCGCGCTCAACACGCTTCTTTCTGCCGAAATCTACAATGCAATTCTATTGGACTGCCGAGCCCGGGCCCTTTTCGTTTCGGCCGCGCTTTATCCGGTGGTGGAGCCAATCCTGTCTGGCAATCCTTATCTCCAGGCGATCTTTGTTATTGGTGATAAACCGCCGAAGGGCACACTCGGTTTTGCAAGTGAACTCGCCGGTTGCGAAACGAGGCCGACGGTTACCGTGAGCGGAGGCGAGGGCGCTTTTTGGCTGTACTCGTCAGGCTCAACTGGCATTCCGAAAGGCGTATGCCACGTTCATTCAAACTTAAAGGCGACAGTCGATACCTATTCCGATCAGGTCCTTCAGATGCGTGAGGACGACATCGTCTATTCCGCGGCCAAGCTGTTTTTTGCTTATGGGCTTGGCAATGCGATGACCTTCCCAATGTCGGTCGGTGCAACGACTTGGCTTCTTTCTGGGCGCCCCGCACCTGACAGCGTTTTTGCACTTTTAAGCGAAGCCCGCCCAACCATGTTCTTCGGTGTGCCGACGCTTTATGCGGCGATGCTTGCGCAAATGAATGAGGAAACACCGGGCATGGACCGGCTGCGCCTTGGGATTTCCGCGGGTGAAGCCCTACCGGCCGAAATCGGACGCAAATGGCACGCATTGACGAATACCGATATTCTAGACGGCGTCGGTTCAACGGAAATGCTGCATATTTTTCTGTCTAACCGGTCCGACAGCGTTGTTTACGGAACCTCCGGTCTTGCGGTTCCCGGCTACGATTTAAGATTGGTCGATGAAAAAGACGAAGACGTCAAACCCGGGGAGGTTGGCGAGCTTTTGGTGAAGGGCGCTTCCGCTGCTTCCGGCTATTGGAACCGCCGGGAGAAGACCCGGACCACCTTTCTCGGAGAGTGGACCCGTACCGGCGACAAGTATGAACAGAGCGAAGATGGTCGACTGATTTACTGCGGCCGGACCGATGACATGTTCAAGGTGAGCGGGATCTGGGTGGCCCCCTTCGAGGTCGAACAGGCACTCGTCTCCCATTCCTCCGTTCTCGAAGCGGCCGTCGTGGCCGCGCGAGACGAGGAAGGGCTCGAGAAACCGAAAGCCTTTGTCGTTTTGCAAGAAGAGACAGTCGCTGATGGTTTGGATGATCTCCTGAAAGAGCATGTCAAAGACGCGATCGGGAAATGGAAATATCCGCGTTGGATCGAGTTCGTCGACGATCTGCCCAAGACGGCGACCGGCAAAATCCAGCGTTTCAAACTGCGCGCCTGACAAGCGGAAGGAAAAACCGATGGATTGGAACAGCGGCGAACGCACGACGATTAGAGCGGGCGGAAAACAGCTTGAAGCGGTGGCTTTTGGCCCAAGTCCAAAAGATGCTCCCACAATTGTCCTTCTTCATGAAGGTCTTGGCTGTGTTTCCCTCTGGCGGGATTTTCCAGAACGCCTCTCAGAGAAAACCGGTTGGGGAGTATTTGTTTATTCCCGCGCAGGTTACGGCGCCTCGGACCCGGCCGATCTCCCGCGACCGCTCGATTACATGACGCGCGAAGCCGTCGACGTCCTTCCCGACGTTCTTGCTGAAATCGGATTTGAAAAGGGTGTGCTTCTCGGGCACAGCGATGGCGCGTCGATTGCCGCGCTCTATGGCGGGACGGTCGAGGATCTCCGCATTCGCGGTCTCATCCTGATTGCCCCGCATTTCTTCACGGAAGATGCGGGTCTTACTTCAATCGCTGAAGCTAAGTCCGCCTATGAGACGGGCGATCTCAAAGAAAAGCTCGCGCGTCATCACGACCATGTCGATAACGCTTTCAAGGGCTGGAATGACGCCTGGCTCGATCCGGAATTTCGCGATTGGAACATCGGCGCGACCATCGATCATCTGCGCATTCCCGTTATGGGTATCCAGGGTAGGGATGACCAATATGGGTCGATGGCGCAATTGGATGAGCTTGAGACACGGCTTTATTCGCCATTCGACCGCGTGGAGATTGAAGGGTGTCAGCACGCGCCGTATCTGGAAAAACCTGAGGAAACGCTGGCGGCCGCTGCAGAGTTTGTTACGCGCCTTCAGCGTATCGAAAGCACGGTCGTGCCGATAAAGGCCGTTGGACAATGAGTGGCGCTGCTGCGCTTCCGCTTCCCGCCTGCAAGCACAGGCCGGGTGAGAACGCGCGGCCAACCGATGGGTTTCTTGAAGACATCGCCCATTCTGCGCCTGAATTCACCGATCCGGAGCAGCACGCGGAAAACGTGGCTTGGCAATATGGTGTCCGGCTGATCGACAACGGGTACTATTGGGAGGCCCATGAAGTTCTGGAGCCTGTTTGGTTCCGGTGCCCGGAGAAAAGCCGTGAGCGTTTCTTTATCCAGGCACTTATCCAATACGCCAATGCCTGCCTTAAGGCGGAGATGGGGCGCCATAATGCTACTCGCCGTCTTGCCGTAATCGACGAGGAATTGCTCTTCGAGGCGTGAGCCTTAGAACGCTTTGGCGAACTAATGGGCCTCAATATAGCCGATTGTGGCGATCGTATTGAGGCGCTAAAGAAGAGCCAAATCTTGCATAATAATGCATAAGTTGAGCCCGGACTTTTGTATTTTCGCTCTTTTCGTTCGGAATAATTGCAATATATAGCGTAAAATCTCTGGATTAACCGGATGCGGTCTGTATAAGGATTTTTGCAGAGATTACGGATCAGGGAGGAGCCATCCGTGAGCAAGATCATCGATTTTCAAACCGACCCGTCGAAATACCGCCACTGGCGGATTGATTTCGATGGACCCATTGCCTTCGTCACAATGGATGTCGATGAGAATTCGGGCCTGTTCGATGGTTACGAGCTCAAGCTGAATTCCTATGATCTTGGAGTTGATATCGAACTGGCGGACGTTGTGCAGCGGCTGCGGTTTGAACACCCCGAGGTAAAATCAGTTGTTCTTCAGTCCGGCAAAGAGCGGGTGTTTTGTGCGGGCGCGAACATCCGAATGCTTGGCGGCGCCACCCACGCTCACAAAGTGAATTTCTGTAAGTTCACGAATGAGACCCGGAACACATTCGAACAGGCCGGCGCGGAATCGGGCCAGCACTGGATCTGCGCTGTCAAAGGGTCATGCGCTGGCGGCGGTTATGAACTCGCGCTTGCTTGCGATCACATCATTCTGACCGACGATGGGTCATCCAGTGTCGCGCTCCCGGAGACGCCGCTTCTGGCGGTTCTTCCCGGCACCGGCGGTCTTACCCGCGTGACTGACAAGCGCAAAGTGCGCCGGGATCTAGCCGATGTATTCTGCACATTCGAAGAAGGCTTGAAAGGGCGCAAGGCGCTCGATTGGAAGCTTGTCGACGAGGTGGTGAAGAACTCCGAATTCGATGAAAAGGTGAGGGCGCGCGCCGAAGACTTTGCCGCGAAATCACCGAGGCCGGCAGGAGCAACCGGCATCGAACTCAAACATTTGTCGCGCACATTCGGTGATGACGGCGCGATCAGCTATTCGGCGGTTGAAGTGTCTATCGATCGGGATCTGCGCACGGCAACGATTGAAATCTCCGGACCAGAGGACGACGCACCGGAATCGATCCAGGCTCTTCACGCTCAGGGCTGCAACGCTTGGATCCTGCGCGCCGCCCGTGAGCTCGATGATGCGATCCTGCACCTTCGGCTCAATGAGATGGAAATCGGCGTGATCGTCTTTAAATCACAGGGTGATCCGGCGCGCGTTGTGGCTCATGAGGCGTTGCTGCTTGAGAATGCCGAACACTGGCTCGCGAATGAGATCCTGCTCTACTGGAAGCGCGTCTTGAAGCGCATCGACGTGACGTCACGTACGATCGTAACGATGATAGAGCATGGCTCCTGTTTCGCGGGCGTTCTCGCTGAAATCGCTTTTGCCTCAGACCGCAGCTATATGATGGAAGGCGACTTTGACGGCGATAACCGGCCGATTGCGACCATCACGCTGACGAAGAGCAATTTCGGGCCGATGCCGATGGCGAACGACCTGACGCGGCTTGAAACGCGCTTTTTGGGTGAGCCGGAAAAGACGGAAGAGGCGCGCGCAGAACTCGGTAATCCGCTTGAAGCCTTCGATGCAAACGAACACGGCCTCATCACCTATGGTTTTGACGACATAGACTGGGAGGATGAGGTGCGTATTTTCTTAGAAGAGCGCGCGAGCTTCTCTCCGGATGCATTGACCGCAATGGAAGCAAACTTGCGCTTTGCTGGACCGGAAACGATGGAAACCCGTATTTTCGGCCGATTGACCGCTTGGCAGAACTGGGTTTTCCAGCGCCCGAACGCTGTCGGAGAAGAGGGCGCATTGCAGCGCTATGGCACCGGTATGCGCGGTGTCTACGACATGAAGCGGGTCTAGGAGAAGGCGATGCCGGAAGCCGTCAATCTTGCCGAGAAGCTGAGCCTTTTTTCAGAACACTGGTCGCCGAAAGTCGTGAGCTCTTTTAACGGGCACGACATCATGGTGGCGAAGTTTCAGGGCGAATTCGTCTGGCACGCCCATGAAGATACTGACGACTTTTTCCTCGTTCTTGACGGCACCATTGTGATCGAGACCGAGGAAGGAAATGTCACGCTCAACAAGGGGGATCTCTACGTGGTCCCGAAGGGTGTGAAGCACAGGCCTGTCGCTGAAAAAGAAGCTTCGATCCTTCTGATCGAGACGGCGGGTGAACCAAATTCCGGTGACAGCAGCGAACGCGCACCGGCAGTGAAAGTGGCGATCTGAGCGGGCAAACCTGCTTGCAGAACGCAGCTCAAAGGGAGAGAGACAATGCTCGACTTGATCAATGTGAACTACGATACGCTGATCCCGAACAACGTCAATTTGACATCCGACAAGAAGGTTCTGAAGGCGCTGGAGCGCTGGCATCCCGGCTACATCGACTGGTGGAACGGCCTGGGGCCGGAGGGCTTTCAGGAAAGCCTTGTTTACCTGCGCACGGCGGTGAGCGTCGATCCGAAAGGCTGGGCAAAGTTCGACTATGTCAAAATGCCGGAATATCGCTGGGGGGTTCTACTTGCGCCTCAGGTCGAAGGGCGGACTATTCCCTGCGGTGAACATTACGGCCAGCCGGCCTGGCAGGAAGTACCAGGCGAATATCGCGCAATGCTTTCGCGCCTCATCGTGATCCAGGGCGATACCGAACCGGCATCCGTAGAGCAGCAGCGCTTCCTCGGAAAGACCGCACCGTCGCTTTACGACATGCGAAACCTCTTCCAGGTGAACGTCGAAGAAGGGCGTCACCTTTGGGCGATGGTCTATCTTCTCCAAAAATATTTCGGCAAGGATGGCCGTGAAGAGGCGGATGATCTTCTGCGTCGTCAGTCCGGCTCTGAAGAAGCGCCGCGCATGCTTGGTGCCTTCAACGAGGAGACGCCTGACTGGCTCTCCTTCTTTATGTTCACATACTTCACCGACCGCGACGGGAAGATGCAACTTGAAAGCCTCGCGCAATCTGGCTTCGATCCGCTTTCGCGTACCTGCCGATTCATGCTGACTGAAGAAGCGCACCATATGTTCGTCGGCGAGACCGGGGTCGGCCGGACGATTCAACGCACCTGCGAAGCGATGAAAGAGGAGGGTATCTCGGATCCTTATGACATCGATAAGATCCGTGACCTCGGCGTGATCGATCTTCCGACGATCCAGAAAAAGCTCAACCTGCATTATTCGCTGTCACTCGATCTTTTCGGTCAGGAAGTCTCAACGAATGCTGCGAATGCCTTCAACGCCGGCATCAAAGGCCGGTATCTTGAAACCAAGATCGACGACGATCATCAGCTTAAGAATGACACCTACCCGGTCGTGCAAATGGTGGATGGGGAAATTAAAGTTGTTGAAATGCCAGCTCTTTCTGCCATCAATATGCGCCTGCGCGACGATTACAGCCGCGATGCCGGTGGTGGTGTGAAACGCTGGAACAAAGCAATTCAAAAAATCGGGATCGAGTTCGAACTGAAGCTTCCCCATACAGGGTTCCACCGCCAGATCGGTGTGTTTTCAAAGGCTCATGTAACGCCAGACGGCGAGGTCCTGAACGCGGATGAATGGAACAAGCGCCGCGATGAATGGCTGCCGACAAAAGCTGATGGCGATTTTATCCAATCCCTTATGAAACCGGTTTGGGAACCCGGCCAATATGCGAGCTGGATTGCCCCCCCACGTGTCGGTATCGACAACAAGCCCGGCGACTTCGAATACGTTCAGTTGCATATGGCTTAACGAAACGTTGGCTCTATTCGGGTTCTCACTCGAATAGAGCCTGTTTTTTGAAACATGGTTGTCAATTGGAAGGGCCGTTTAAACAAGGCATGAATCAATGAACGCTAAAGTCGCAATTGTCGGTTCGGGACCATCGGGTTGTTACGTGGCGCAGGCTTTGGTCAAGGCGCTTCCTAACGCTGAACTGACTGTAATTGACCGTCTTTGTGTGCCGTTTGGACTTATTCGATATGGCGTCGCGCCAGATCACCAGGGTACAAAAGCTGTCAGCCGACAATTCGCGCGTCTTTTTGAAAAACAAGGCGTTGCGTTTGTTGGGAACGTGGAATTGGGGCGTGATCTCAGTCTCGAGGCGCTTCGCGACGCGATGGACGTAGTGGTTCTTGCGACTGGTCTTTATGGGGACCGCACATTTGAAGTTCCGGGCAAAGATCTATCCGGTATCTATGGTTCAGGCGCGGTTACCCGTTATTGGAACGGCCATCCGGATAGCGAAGGAATGAAACCGGAGTTTGGAAAACGCGTTGTGATTCTGGGTAACGGCAACGTTGCTATAGACGTGCTGCGTTTACTGGCAAAGTCTCCGGTTGAGTTCGACGGATCCGACATTGAACCGGAATTCGTGGATGACGGCGTTGAGACCATTCA
>JBCDCZ010000027.1:0-26645 GCA_039180865.1 Pseudomonadota bacterium
CCTCCATCCGCGTCACAAACGTGCTTTGCGCCATATCGAGTATGCGCTCGGCAAGGATCATGATCTTAAGGCCATTCGCGCGATTGCGGCGGATATGTGGGAGTCGATCGGTCACACATTCGCCGAGGGGCTCGTGATGGAGCGGATCATGCGGCAGCCTGACCGGTTTGATGCCAGTGTCGACGCCTTTGCGAACAACTGGGTTAAGACCGAGAACGGCAGCGTTATCGCGACCCACCACTTCGGAAACTGGGAGCTGGCAAGTGCGGCATCGGTTTTGTTTTCCGATAAGCGTTTGCTTGGACTTTACAAGAGGATCAAAAACCCTGAGGTCGAACGGTTCATAACTGGCATTCGCGAGGCGGGTTATCCTGGAGGCCTCTACTCCGATCGCGGCAATGGTGCGCGTCGGGCTGTTGCCACAATCCGCGATGGCGGCGATATGGCCATGGTGGCCGACCTGAGGGATCCAAAAGGAGTTGAGGTGGCATTTCTTGGTCGTTCGATGATGGCCTCGCAATTCCCCGCCTCCCTCTCGCGACGCTACGGAAAACCGCTTTTTGCAGCTCAGATGCGACGCGTGAAGCCAGCACGTTTCGTGCTCGATCTGGTGGAGATCCCTGTCCCTGTCACCGACAATGTTTCGGACGACATTCGGGTCGCGACGCAAGCCGTCTTTCAACAATTCGAGGATTGGATACGTCAGGATCCCGAACAATTCATGTGGGCCCCGAAGCGATGGACAGAAGGGCAATAAAGCTGTCCGTGCCCCATTCTTGCGAAGCGTACGTTTGAAAGTGTGTCCTTGGTACCACGGGCGACGCCTTGCTTCGCTTCGGCCGTCGTCCTCCACCTAAGTCGAGTGGTAATCTCTGTGGGAGTGTTTATATCAATTTGCTAGGTTAAGCGTTCAGGCACTCACTCGGTCATGACCAAGAAGACGAGACAGGCACAATTTCAGATCGGACAAGTGGTCAAACACCGAATCTTTGATTTTCGCGGTGTGATCTTCGATATCGATCCTGAATTCGCCAATACCGAGGAATGGTATCAGGCGATTCCGGAACACGTGCGCCCGCGCAAAGATCAACCGTTCTATCACCTGCTCGCCGAAAACGATGAGACGGAGTACATCGCCTACGTTTCGGAACAGAATCTGATTATCGATGATTCAGGCCTGCCGGTTCGCCATCCTCAGATCAACGAGGTGTTTGGCGAATTGCGCGATGGTATCTACGAAAACAAAGGCCAGGTTCTGCACTGACCATGAGGTGGGCGGGTTTTGATCAACACGCCCTGCCCCGTTTGACCGCTCAATTAGACTCCTGTTCGGTCTGGCGTTCTTCCAGAAGCCTCTTGCGGGCTTCCTCTGCACGACGCTGAAGTTTTTGCTGCAACGTTTCCGTTGCCGCCTGTGCCACATCAGGGCTAAGGCCCGGTCCATCGTACATCGCGGTAAAACCTGCCAGCGTCGCACTGAACTCGACTGGCTTGCCTTCTCTATTGAGGCCAACAATCTTCATATTCGCGCCGCGTTTCATCGAGTTTACGAAACCCTCATCGACACGCGCTTCGGCGATACAGGCGTTCGGCAGGCAGATTTGGTATGGAATTGCCTGTTGTTTGGAATTGTCGACCTGAACACGGATGCCGGGCTGCAGAAGTAGGCCTGGGGGAACGAGGATCGAGAAACCCTTCGTATCTGCGTCAGCAACCTCCACAAGGCGGAGCGAAGCAATAGGATTGCCGTTCTGAGCATTGATCTGCAAGGTCATGATGCAGACTTCTTTTTTCAGATTTTGGTCCTCGTCGCAGATTTTAATCCAGCCTTTGCTAGGGTCCGGGACAGCCGCTGCAGGCTGTTCTTGTGCGGCCGCTGGATTGCTCACGGATGCTGCTAGACCGAGCGCGAGAAGCGATGCGGCGACAGTTCCGTTGAGAATGCGAAGCGGTTTTGCCATGAAATCCTCTATCATCGTGCGATCCGGGAAACACCCGGCTTGATCGTGACGGTTTTAATGCCTGCCGCATAGCGTACAGGTCATCATTTCGCAATGGAATATACGAAGGCTTTGGTTAAACCAAGGCTTGGCGTTGCCTTCAAGCGAATGTGAAGAGGTTCTGAGGCACTTTGCCTCGCTCCGAACTTCTGGTCCAATAGAGCCGGTGCAGTCGTGATTCGTAACGTATTCACGGTATTTGCGTTCTCAGAAGACAAAGGACATGAATCGGTAAATCGCCGAGATAGTGATGCAACACGCAGCCCCCGTTCTTACCTTATGGAGGTATGGGAGCGGCAAACGTATGCAGACAAAGCGCAGAAACATGGTTTTTTGTTCGATGACAGGCTGGGTTGGGAAGTTCAGGCATATCGCGACAGCAGCGGGTTTTCTGGCTGTCCTGTCGTTCACGACTGCCGTTGAAGCGGCATCCGTCGAACAAACGCAGCATGGTATCGCCATGCACGGAAAACCTGCACTTTCCAACGGCTTTTCCCATCTGCCTTACGCAAATCCGGACGCGCCGAAAGGTGGCAGGATCACCTATTCCGCGCTTGGTTCGTTCGACAGCGTCAATCCCTTCATTCTCAAAGGGCAGAAGGTTCGGGGCTTAAGAGACCCCTTTCTTGGACACAATGTGTATGAAAGCCTTTTGTTTCGAAGTCGCGATGAGCCTTTCACACTTTATGGATTGCTCGCCGAGAGCCTGGAGGTTCCAGATGACCGTTCGAGCATCACGTTTCATTTGAATAAGAAGGCGCGCTTCTCCGATGGCGCTCCGGTGACTGCCGATGATGTGATCTTTTCCGTTGAGCTTCTGGCAGAGAAAGGACGTCCAAATTATCGTCGGTACTATGGATCAGTGGAGCGAGTTGAAAAACTTGGGGATCATTCCGTTCGTTTCTTATTCAAAAGCGGCACCGACAGGGAGCTGGCGCTCCTTCTTGGATTGATGCCAATTCTACCCAAGCATGCCGTGGACGCAGAAACGTTTGATCAGACGACGCTTGATCCCTTCATCGGAAGTGGCCCCTATGTGGTGAGTGAAGTCGAGCAGGGCTCGCACATTCTTCTCACAAAGGACCCCGATTACTGGGCGAAAGATCTGCCCGTCAAACGCGGTTTTGATAATTTCGATGAGATCAGGATCGACTATTACCGTGATGGAAATGCGTTGTTCGAAGCCTTCAAGAAAGGTTTGGTCGACGTCTATTTCGAGGGTGACCCGACCCGATGGAAGACAGGCTATGATGGTCGCGCAATAGAGGATGGGCGGATCGTCCAATCTGAGTTTTTCGATCGCTCACCCAAAAGCGTCAGGGGATATGCGTTCAACACCAGACGTGCGCCCCTCAATGACGTGCGCGTGCGCCAGGCGCTCTCGATGCTGTTTGATTTCGAGTGGATCAACGCGAACCTCTTTAGTGATGGCTTTACGAGGACTGAGAGTTTTTTCCAGGGTTCGGAATTGTCGGCAATCGGACGTCCAGCAAGCGACTGGGAGCGGGAGTTCAAGCCTTTGTCTCCTGCATCCGATGCCGCCGTCTTCGATGGAAGCTGGCGTGCAACCGTAACCGATGGCAGCGGCCGGGATCGCACCGTTCTTCGTGCAGCCTTAAATCTTTTGAGGGAAGCTGGCTTTGCTCTTAGTGACGGCGTTCTCATCGGACCGGACGGTAGTCCGCTTAGCATTGAGCTCCTTTATTCTGGAACAGGCGCGGCAACGCGCCTTGGCAGCGCCTATCAGGAAACCTTGCGGCTTCTTGGTGTCGAACTTGTGCTGCGCTCCGTCGATGCTGCGCAATTCGAAGAGCGAAGGAAGTCATACGATTTCGACCTGATTGCGTGGACCTGGGGCGGAACGCTTTCCCCTGGAAACGAGCAATATTTCCGGTGGGGATCGACGCTTGCTGACGAACCCGGCTCGTTTAATCTTGCGGGAGTCAAAGACGAAGGTGTTGATCAGGCCATCACCACTCTCGTCGCCGCTAAAGAGCGTGAACGCTTCGTGGATGCCGCCCGGCTCCTCGATCGTTACCTTATCTCGGGCCATTACGTGCTCTTTCACTATCATCTGGACAGGCAACTCGTAGCGCATGACGTGTCAGTCGGGATGCCGGATGAGGCGCCACTTTACGGCGTGCAACCCTCCACCTGGTGGAAAAAGGATAGTGCCGAATGACGACGGCAGACGATCGCCAAGCTGAGCTTTACTACAAGGCCGGACACTGGGGGCACGATCCTGCCACCCACTCACTCGACGGTTTATTGAAGCAGCGTGCCATGCGTGACGGCGATCAACTGGCAATTTGCGACGACCCGTCAAAGCCGCAATGGACGGGGTCCCCGGCGCGCTCATTGAGCTTCAACGAACTCGATAGTGAGGTCGAACTCCTGGCAGCGTTCCTGCGCGGACTGAATCTCGGACCATCGGCTGTTGTCGCCTATTACGGGCCCGGGACGGTTGAAGCTTATGTTTCCATACTGGCGATCCATAGAGCCGGTCTTGCCGCAGCACCGATCCCGTTATTCTGGCGCGAGCATGACCTGAAAGACTATCTCGACCGAATTCAGGCACGTGCGATTATCACATGCGACAGGGTTGAGGATGACAATCTTGGTTTGAGAGCCAGAAACGTCGCGCAGGAAATGTTCAATATCCGGTACGTCTTTGGTTACGGTGAGGGACTGCCAGATGGTGTGATGAATCTCGATCAAATCATGGAAATGGCGAGTGCCCAGGCTTCTGAAGCCGCTTTTTTTGATCTTCCAAATCCTGGGGGGACTGCGATCTTGCTTCCCCCTGCCCTCGCCAACCCGGACCTTCCACCTGCGATCAAGAGATCATCGAACCACCTCAACGCGGCTTATCAGGCGGCAGTTCCTGACATACCTGAATGCAAGCGCTTGCTGCTTGCATTTGCCCCGACGGGATATGCAGGCATTCTGATGGGGCTTCTTGGTCTTTTGCGGTCCAGCCACACGCTTTATCTGCACCACTATCGCGATGCCGATCATCTCTCCTGGCACATTGAGGACGTTGCAGCGGACTGCGTTGTCGTTCCTAACAGCATCGCTGAGGAAGTGCCTGCAGGCCCATCAATGGTCTGTCTTGTGCATAAGAACAGTCATTTGCCATCGGCCTTCCCGATCGATTGGATCGACCAACCACCGGCAATTTTCGATCTGACGATTTTGAACGAGTTTGCTGCGATCGGTCTTATGCGTCCTTCCGGACAGACTGAACCGGAGGGATTGCCGATCGATCCGGATCAACAGACACCAGGTCTTTTGAAGGTGGATATTCGCGGTCGCGCCTTCCAGGAAACGATCAGCCAGCAGACACGTCTTCGCGGGGGTGAGATCGTCGTCGCGGGTGCTAGTGTTCCCGGAGACTTTTTTCACTCTGTTGTAACCGGCGAACCGGACGGAGCCTCGTACTATGCTGTGAAGGTTAACGGCAATCGGGACGGTGAGGCTGACGAAACCATTATCCCGCTCGGCTTCCTCGGAGATGTCGCGACATTGCAGGGCTATTGTATTGCCGGCGAGACACTGGATGACTTTTTCAAACAAGTGCCGGGCGTCGTGGATGCCGCGCACTTTGTCGTAACCGATACGGGCAGCTTGTGGGCGGCGATTGTGACCGATTATCGGGCGGACATGACCCCCTCGTCCTTTAAGACAGCACTTTCCGATCTCGGCTTGTCGGCCCTTTATCATCCGGACGAACTTTTGGTCACGAACAAGATCCCACGGGGCGTTGGTGATATCGTCTTGCGTGGCGCCTTAATGTCGGAAGCAACGAGCCAGGATATGGCGAGTAGTGTTGCGTCCCGGTCTCTGCAGCAGGCCGGGTGACACTTTAACCAGGAATTAACGATCACAGCCATCGCGTTTGCTTTATGTGGCTGAATTCACAGTTGATTCAATTCTCTCCCCTAGGTTGCGCGTCGGTTTTGCATTGCGGTGTACTATGGCAAGTTTGGCGCGCGCTCTCATTATTCGATCGGAAAATACGAACTCCGGACTAAGTTCCGGAGACGGTCTTCACAGTCCGGTCCGTTCGGCTTCAACAAGCACGGTAGAGAAGCTGCCGCGTTTCAACGTGAGCGTCCTTCACGCGCAAGCTGGCAGGAATGCTGAAATCGATTATTGTTCGGCCACTCCCGATCTCATCATCCTCGATGTGAACCTTGATTGCTGTATCGACGATCTGGCGGCTATTTCGAAGAACCTGAAACATAACCCGACCAGTGGTTTGCTACCGGTTGTTGTGTTCAGCGATCCCGCTCACTTTCACCATTTCGATGCGGATGCTTTTTTTGATTCCAGAATGCCCGCTAACATTCTCGCGCGGAAGATCAAGCAATTGGTGCGTCTAGGAGCAATGCGGCATGAATATCAAAGACGGCGCCAGACTGCGCAGGGTTTTGGTATCGAAGCTCCGGAGATTGATGAAATTGATGGTGCTGAGACCCAACCTTTGCGCATCCTCGTGATCGGGCGCGGCGAAAGATACTTTCAACTCGCGAGTGTTTTCGGAGGTCAGGCCGTGTTGCGGTCTGCTGAAAACTTTTACTCCGGAGTCGAACTTCTCATGCGTGAGACATTCGATTGTCTCGTCATCGATACATTATCTCCTTCGGGTTTTAGACTTGAGGAACTTGAGGCACTTAAGGAAAACCTGCGTTTCTTCACCCTTCCCGTGATCCTTCTGCAAGAAGGTTTGCCCGAAGATGAACAGCATCTCATCCTTGAACAGGGACTGTGCGATTTGTTCGAGCTCGATGGAGATGCGCCCGAGCTTGCCGCGTTCCTGCGCACAACCGTCCAATCGGAACGCATTCGCCGGTCTCTCCATCAGGCGTTTAACTCACCGGCGTTGAGCAAAATCAGTGACTTCAATACCGGATTGCCGAATGGGAAATTCTTTGAGCGGCACGTCGAACGGCTGACAGCCCATGCACAAGCCTGGAACCTGCCGATTGCTTTCGGCGTTTTCCAGGTCGTCTTCCCGCCTCCGATGGCCGGATTGTCGATGGATCAGATCAACAAGCAACTGGTCGGACAAATCGGCCAGATGATTTCTTCGTTGATCCGAACCCAGGACATTGCCACGCATCTGGGTGCTGGCAAATTCATCATTGCAACGCCAAACGCGAGCGCGATGTCCATCTCCGTTCTCGTCAGCCGGATTGGGTCGGTTCTGCGATCGACTGAGTTTCTGGTCGCCGGGTGTCCAAGCAAGGTCGAAATCCGCAGCGCCACTTTCGTGACGGAGCGTTCTGACAGCGCAGATGCGGTAATGGAACGTTTGAAGGGCGCTTGAGTTCAGCTGAATTCCGCCCAAAGGGAACCAAATGTCCCGCATTCTTGGTCTGTAGTCCCAAAGTGTGCCACGAAGCGTGCGCCGTCTCCTGAAAACATGTAGATCTCGCTCATCCCCAGATCACCCGAAAGGATTGTTATGAGCGCAGAGCCTCTTATCGTTGACGTCGTCTCAGACGTCATGTGTCCCTGGTGCTATATTGGAAAGCGACGCCTTGAGCAGGCCCTGGCGCTCGCACCTGAAATCAATGTGGATATTCGCTGGCGCCCGTTTCAGCTTGACGGTACGATCCCGGAAGGCGGGATGTCCCGGCGCGAATACCTTGCCAACAAGTTCGGTGGCGATGACGGCGCGCGGCAGGTCTATGCCAGGATCGAGGAAGCCGGAGAGGCAGAAGATTTGCCCTTCGCATTCGACATGATCGAAAAATCTCCCAATACGCTCAATGCCCACCGCGTTATTCGATGGGCGATGACGACGGGCCATCAGGGTAAACTCGTCGAAGAATTGTTCCGCCGGTTTTTCGTGGACGGAGAAGACATCGGCGACAGTGAAATTCTAGCGGATGCGGCTGAAGCCGCCGGAATGGAGCGTGACATAGTTGAGCGTCTGCTGGCCGGCGATAACGACAAGAACGAGGTCAAGGCGGAAATCGAGCAGGCCCAAAAGATCGGTGTAACCGGGGTACCCTGTTTCATTATCGATCAGAAATACGCGATTATGGGTGCGCAGCAGCCTGAGACACTTGTGCAGGCGTTCCGCCAGGCTCTTGCCGAACGGGAAGCAGAAGCGTCGTAATCGCTTCCGACTGCCGGATCAGGCTGCCTGTGTTTCAGCGACCGCAATTTTAGCGAGCTGGCTCAAAATCACAGCGCAGCCTTTGAGCCGTTTCTCCGGAACCGGCCAGTCACGCAGGATGACCAAGCGTTGGTCCGGTTTGATCTTTGCAAGGGTTCCCTGTTCGGAGATGTAACGGACAAGGCCCGTCGGATTGGGGAACTCTTTGTTCCTCAACGTAAGCACAACACCTTTCGGTCCAGCGTCGACTTTTTCGACATTTGCTCGGCGGCAGAGTGCCTTAATGTAGACGATCTTGAGGAGGTGTTCGACCTCCTCCGGTAACGGGCCGAAGCGATCAATGATTTCCGCTCCGAGCGCGTCAATCTCCTCACTCGTTGATAGATCTGCAAGCCTTCGGTAAAGCGAAAGCCTCAGATTGAGATCAGGCACATAGTGTTCCGGGATAAGGACCGGGGTGCCGACGGTGATCTGCGGGGACCATTGTCCATCGTCGTCGATATCGCCGCCTGCTTTTTGTTGAGCAACGGCCTCTTCCAACATTTGCTGATAGAGTTCGAATCCAACCTCGCGCACGTGTCCTGATTGTTGTTCGCCCAGAAGATTTCCGGATCCGCGCAAATCGAGATCGTGGCTTGCAAGCTGAAAACCTGCGCCGAGACTATCGAGCGACTGCAGCACGCGCAAACGCCGTTCTGCGGCCTTGGTGAGCGTCTTATTGACTGGGACCGTCATGATCGCATAAGCGCGCGTTTTAGACCGCCCGACGCGTCCGCGGATCTGATAGAGCTGTGCGAGACCGAACATGTCGGCGCGATGCACGATCAGCGTGTTTGCACTTGGAACATCGAGGCCGGATTCGACAATTGTCGTCGACAAGAGCACATCGTACTGGCCGTCATAAAAGGCCGTCATAATGTCCTCAAGCTCTGACGGAGCCATCTGGCCATGGGCGACCGCTATCTTCAGTTCAGGCACTTTTTCTTCAAGAAACTCCCTGACGGTGCGGATATCGGTGATCCTTGGGCAGACGTAGAAGGATTGCCCACCGCGATACCGTTCGCGCAGGAGCGCTTCCCGTACGACGAGCCCGTCAAACGGCGAGATAAACGTCCTAACCGATAACCTGTCGACGGGCGGTGTCGTGATCAGCGAGAGCTCCCGCACACCGGTGAGTGCAAGCTGCAACGTGCGGGGAATTGGCGTTGCCGACAAGGTCAGAACGTGCACATCGGCTTTCAGTTCCTTTAACCGCTCCTTGTGTTTTACGCCGAACCGCTGTTCTTCGTCGATGATAAGAAGGCCAAGCGCCTTGAACCCTATTCCCTTGCCCAGGAGAGCGTGGGTGCCGACAACGATATCGACATCGCCTTCCTTGAGTCCCCTCTTCGTATCGGACAAAGCCTTGGGACCAACAAGGCGTGATGCCTGCTCTACGCGGACGGGTAATCCCTGGAAACGATCTTTGAAGGTCTTGAAATGCTGACGGGCGAGAAGTGTGGTCGGAACCACAATAGCGACCTGCTTGCCGTTCATCACCGCGACAAAGGCGGCCCGAAGCGCAACTTCGGTCTTGCCGAAGCCGACATCACCGCAAACGAGCCGGTCCATTGGCTTTCCTGCTGAAAGATCATCCAGCACGGAATCGATGGCCGTTAACTGATCTTCTGTCTCATCATAGGGAAAACGGGTCGCGAATTCGTCGTAGAGGCCATCAGGAGGCGGCAACGCTTCCGCGGTTTTCAAAGCCCGCTGAGCAGCGACCGCGATCAGTTGATCGGCCATCTCCAGGAGCCGTTTTTTGAGTTTCGCCTTGCGCGCCTGCCAGGCTGTGCCGCCAAGCCGGTCAAGCTGAGCTTCGCCTTCGGCAGAAGCTCCATATCTTGAAAGAAGCTCAATGTTCTCAACAGGAACGAAGAGCCGGTCGCCGCCGTGGTAGACGATCTCGAGGCAATCATGGGGGGCGCCTGCCGCTTCGATCGACTTCAGCCCCTCGAAGCGTCCAATACCGTGGTCGATGTGAACAACGAGATCGCCCTCCGCGAGGCTTGCAACCTCGGAAATGAAACCTGCATCCTTGCGCCGCCTTTTGCTCTTTCGAACAAGGCGGTCCCCCAGAATGTCCTGTTCCCCGATGACCGCAAGGCTTGCTGTTTCAAAGCCCGCTTCAAGGGGAAGAACCACCAAGGCGCATTGTGGCGCCTCAAGGCCCAGAACACCATCCCAATCGGAGACTTTTGATAAAGCGCTCACACCGTGATCGGCGAGAACCTGCGCCATCCGATCCGCCGATCCTTCGGACCAACAGGCGATAACTGGGGTCTTTTCCTCTTTAATCTTCTCGGAGATGAAATCCTTCACCGCGTCGAAGACATTGGCGTCAGCACTTTGCCGTTCTGCAGCGAAGCTGTGCCCGTGACGTCCACCGAGATCGATAACCTGCCGGTCGGTTTCCAGTTGCTGGAAGGGCGACAGATCAAGACGAAGCCTACCGGAGATCAACGAGGCAACGTCTTCCGGTGCCAGGTACAGGCGTTCCGGTTCGACGGGTTTATAAGGTGCTGCGCCATCGGACAGGGTCTCTTCGAGTGCGGATGCGCGCGCTTCATAATGATCCTGAACTTGCTGGTAGCGGCTTTTCAGTGCCTCGTCAGCGAGGTGATCTACGATAATCGGTGTCTTGCCAAGCAGGGCGAACACATCAGACAGGCCGTCATAAAAGAGCGGTAGCCAGTGCTCCATCCCGGCGAAACGCCGACCCTCTGAGATTGCCTGATAAAGACCATCGTCTCTATTGGCTGCTCCGAACGCGCGAACATAGTGTTCCCGGAACCGCTTGATCGAGGCATCGTCGAGCGGCACCTCGCTCATTGGCACCAGTTCGAAGTGTCTGAGTTGCTGAAGACTGCGCTGGCTATCGACGTCGAAACTTCGGATCGACTCGAGCGTGTCTCCGAAAAAATCGAGCCTTAGAGGCGCGCCATCTCCAGGCGCGTAGAGATCGACGATCCCACCCCTCACCGCGTATTCGCCGCGCTCTCGCACAGTCGAAACCCGTTCAAAGCCATTGTCACCAAGCCAGGCGGTGATCGCCTTCATATCGATCCGGTTGCCGGGTTTTCCGGACAGGGCTTTGCCTGTGAGTTGATCCGGTTCCGGGATGCGCTGCATGACGGCATTGGCCGTCATCAGTACGATGACCGGAATTGAGGGATCACTTGCAAAATCTGACAGTCGAGAAAACGCGGCCATGCGCGCTGCTAGAACCGGGGATGACGGAGAAACCCGATCATAGGGCAAACAATCCCATGCCGGGATCTCTATGATTTCGGCTTCAGGTGCGAAGAAAGACAACGCATCTGCAATCATTGAAAGACGGGCGCCATCGCGCGTGATCATTGCAATAGAAGGTCCGGTTCCGCCCTGCTTCGCCGCTTCGCGCGCCAGGTCAGCCAACAACAGTCCTTCCATCCCGTCCGGTACGCCGGACAGGATCTTGTCGCCGCTTTCTTCAAGGATCGCTTTGGGAGTTATCATCTCATACGGTCGTGGTTGGCCTTACGGTCGGTCAAGCGCCGTGAAACGCTATGATGCGATCAAGGAGCGCTGAACGGTAATTCTCCGGAATTTCGGCTTCTCCACTGATCCACTTGAAGAGTTCGCGGTCCGGCACATCCATCAGGCGTTCAAAAACGTCGAGTTCGTTGTCGCTGAGGGTTGTGAGATGATTGTCGGCGAATGTGCCGAGCACAATGTCCATTTCTTTGATGCCCCGATGCCAAGCGCGAAACAGTAATTTCTTGCGGCGCGGCTCCAGTCCATCGGACGAAAGCTGAGGACCGTTCATGTTGATCATTGCTCTTCCCCTTTAAACGGCGCTCCATGTGCCAGCGCCGTCCAACTACATCGCGCGGTCCTATACCGTTTCAAGCCGCGCCGCTATAGGATTAGGCGCTCGCAGAAAGAATATCTCGCAAAGCCGATGGCAACCCGCCCCACAGATCTCGATCCCCTTTTTCAGTCCGCAGAGACACTGCCCGGTATCGGACCGAAACTTTCGCGTGTTTTGCGGCGGCTCGTCCCGAATCTGCGAGAGAATGCGGATGTGCGCGTTGTCGATCTCTTGTTCCACCTTCCGGTGAATCTGATCGATCGCCGTGAAAGGCCGGGAATTTCGGGCGCCAGGCCAGGGCGTGTCGTGACTTTGGAGGTCACTATTGACGAGCACCGTCCTCCGCCGCGTGGCAACCGACGCGCACCCTACAGGGTCGCTGTGCATGACGAGACGGGCGCGTTGACACTCGTCTTTTTCAAGACTCATGGCGACTATCTGGCGAAGCTTCTCCCGATCGGAGAAACCCGCTTTATCAGCGGAAAAGTCGAAGATTACGGCGGCTTCCTGCAGATGCCACATCCGGACCACATGTTGAGCGCGGCGGAATTCGATGCGCTTCCCATCATTGAGCCGGTCTACCCGATGACTGCAGGATTATCACAAAAGGTTTTTGCCCGGTCAGTGAGAAGTGCGTTGGAATTGCTTCCCGATTTACCGGAATGGAGCGATCCGGCTTTGATTGAAGCACGTGGATGGCCGAGTTTTCACAATGCCTTGCACAAGCTCCATCTGCCCGCCGATGGCAGCGAAGCACTCCCTGAACATCCAGCGCGGATGCGCCTTGCCTATGACGAGCTTCTCGCCGGCCAGATCGCTCTTTCTCTGGTTCGAGAGCGAGTAAAAAAGGCAAAGGGACATGTGAAACTGGGGACCGGCAATTTTTCGGAACCGATCCGAGAGGCTTTGCCTTTTGAACTCACTGATGCGCAAAACGAGGTGCTTTCGCAAATACGCGCTGATCTTGCAGGCCCACAGCGTATGGCGCGGCTTCTTCAAGGCGATGTCGGGTCCGGAAAGACTGTCGTCGGTCTTCTGGCAGCAGCGACTGCTGCCGAAGCCGGTTTCCAAACGGCGTTGATGGCACCGACCGAAATCCTGGCTAGACAGCACTATGCAACCCTTCAAAGGTTTGCAGCCACGTCCGGCATGAAAGTGGCGATCCTGACAGGGCAGGAAAAAGGAGCAGTGAGAAAAGAGGTGCTAGACGGTCTTGCAAACGGCAGCATCGATCTTGTCGCAGGAACCCACGCGCTCTTCCAGGATAGCGTGTCTTTCTCCAACCTTGGCCTTGTTATCATCGATGAACAGCATCGCTTCGGCGTTCATCAACGCCTTGCTCTTATGGCCAAGGGAGATCAGCCGGATCTTCTCGCAATGACGGCGACACCGATCCCGAGAACTCTGGTGATGACATATTTTGGGGATATGGATGTTTCGAAGCTGACCGGTAAGCCGGCCGGGCGAAAGCCGGTCGAGACGGCAACCCTTTCCTTCGAACGGATCGGCGATCTCGTCGACCGGCTAAAATTGCGCATTGCAGCGGGAGAAAAGGTCTACTGGGTCTGTCCATTGGTCGAGGAAAACGAGGAGCTTGATTTTACCGCCGCGGAGGAGCGTTTCGAAGCGCTCGGAAAGATCTTTCCAAACGACGTCGTGCTCGTTCACGGCCGTATGAGTGGCGCCGAGAAAGATGCTGCGATGGACCAGTTCAAGAATGGGCCTGCGAAGGTCCTCGTTGCAACCACAGTAATTGAAGTCGGTGTTGATGTGCCTGACGCGACCATCATCATCATCGAGCATGCTGAACGCTTCGGGCTCTCCCAACTTCACCAATTGCGCGGTCGGGTCGGGCGCGGTGATAGGGCGTCAAGCTGTGTTCTCCTTTACAAGGGGCCGCTTGGTGAGGTTGCGAAACGCCGTTTGGAGGTCATGAAAGAGACCGAGGACGGATTTGTGATCGCGGAGGAAGATCTAAAACTTCGCGGCGAAGGTGATCTGCTCGGCACGAAGCAAAGCGGTATGCCCGGCTTCCGTCTCGCTGACATGGCGGTTCATGGTGACTTGTTGGCTGTCGCGCGCGACGACGCGCGGGCGTTTCTCTCGCGCGATCGGGCGCTTAAAACTCCACGAGGTGAAGCCGTAAGGCGTCTTCTCTATCTGTTTGATCGGGATGAGGCGATCAGGCTGTTGCGGGCAGGCTGATTATTCGGCGGCTTGCTTGTCAGCCGCTTCTGCGAGTTCCTTCAGATGCTCCTGATCGTACTCTGGAGAAACAAGCCCTGCGGAAATTACAAGCTTAGCGGCTTCTTCAACGGACATATCGAGTGGAATGATATCTTCCTCATGTACGAATAAGAGAAAGCCCGAAGTCGGATTCGGTGTGGTCGGGAGGAAGACGCTGAATACCTTTTCTCCACGGTCGTCGAGTTTATGGATGACTTCGCCTTGTGCCTCGGTTGAGATAAAGACAACGGCGTAGAGCCCGCGGCGCGGATATTCGATCAGTCCTGCGCGCTGAAAGCTCTTTTCATTCTGAGACAGAACGGTCTCGAAAATCTGTTTCAGGCCGCTGTAAAGGTTTCTAATGAGCGGCATGCTTTGCATCATGCGTTCACCCGCGGCAATGATGCTTCTGCCAATAAAGTTAGCCGTAACAAAACCAAGGAGAGTCAAGGCGATGATTGCAAACACCAGCCCGACGCCCGGGACTGAGAACGGGAGGTAATTGTCGGGATTGTAAGCTGCGGGAATGAGGGGTTTAACCGTCTCATCGACATAGGTGATGAACGTCCATGTCAGATAGGCCGTTATGCTAATTGGCGCAGCGATAACCAGCCCCGTCAGGAAGTAGTTGCGCAACCGTGTTAACGGAGGCGGATTCACCGCCGCAGCCAGGCCGTGGTGTTTATCGTGGCGATCGTGCTTAGTCAGGGCTCATTCCTTGGGTTGGCGGAGTTCAGAGTTCATCCAACTCAAATAGTACATAGCCACTTCGAAACGCCTAACAAGACGTTTTTTTGGTGCTTTGCCTTTCGTTTGCGCGGTTTCGGAAGCCTTCGCGGCTATTCCACCGTGACCGATTTAGCGAGGTTGCGGGGCTGATCGACGTCGGTCCCCATGAAGACCGCTGTATGATAGGCGAGAAGTTGTACCGGAAGCGCATAAATGATCGGCGCGAGTAACGACGGGACGTTCGGCATGATGATCGTTTCAAACGCATCGATACCGGCTTCTTCTACGCCGCGTTCATCAGTGATAAGGATGATCTGACCACCGCGGGCTGCAACTTCCTGCATGTTTGACGCTGTCTTCTCAAAAAGCGTGTCATGGGGAGCAATCACAACAACCGGCATGTTCTCGTCGATCAGTGCAATAGGCCCGTGTTTGAGCTCCCCCGCAGGATAGCCCTCAGCGTGGATGTAAGAGATCTCCTTCAGTTTGAGCGCACCTTCCATGGCAAGCGCGAAATTCGTGCCACGACCAAGATAGAGAACGTCTTCCGCACGCGAGATCTGCTTCGCGAGCTGGTCGATCTGTTTTTCAAGCTTTAATGCCTGTTCGACGTAAGACGGTGCATCGGCAATGATCAGGAAGTGTTCTTCCAGTTCCTTTGCTGTCAGTGTGCCCCGCTCCTGACCTGCTTTGAGAGCGAGTGACGCAAGAGCCGAAAGCTGACCAGTGAATGCTTTCGTAGACGCGACCCCGATTTCCGGACCTGCAAGGGTTGGGTAAACGATGTTGCTTTCCCTTGCGATCGTTGATTCCTGGACATTGACGATTGCTCCAATCGGGAGGCCTTCGCTCTTGCAATACCGTAGCGAGGCGAGTGTGTCTGCGGTCTCACCGGATTGCGAGATAAAGAGCGCGAGACCGTTGGGGTCGAGTGGCATTTCGCGGTAGCGGAATTCGGACGCGACATCGATTTCGACGGGAAGGCGCGCGATGCGCTCGAACCAGTATTTCGCGATCAGGCCAGCATAATAGGCAGTCCCGCAAGCCGAAATGTAGAGCCGTGAGACAGCATTGAAATCTATGCCGTCCGTCACGTCGTCACGAAACTTTCGATTTGAAAGATCGATGTAATGATTGAATGTATGCGCAACGACATCGCCTTGCTCATAGATTTCCTTCTGCATGAAATGGCGGTGGTTGCCTTTTTCGGCGAGTTTGGAAATCGCCAGCGATGTCTGACGCGCCCGTTCCACAGGCTGGTCGTTTTCATCGAAAATCTCGACGGAATTGCGCGTGATAACTGCCCAATCCCCATCCTGCAGGTATGTAACGATGTTTGTGAACGGAGAAAGTGCAATGGCGTCGGAACCGATGAAATTCTCGCCGTCGCCGTGACCGATCGCGATCGGACTACCGCGTCGCGCGCAAATCATCAAATCGTCTTCATTTGAGAAGAGGAAGGCGAGCGCGAAGGCGCCCGTGAGTTCCTTGATCGTCAGCCGGACAGCCTCTACGGGGCTGGTACCCTCTGCAATCCGATGGTTGACCGCTTGCGCGACGACTTCCGTATCTGTCTCTGATTGGAAATCCCTTCCCTTGGTTTTCAAATCACGCCGCAATTCCCGAAAGTTTTCAACGATCCCGTTGTGCACAACAGCAACCACGCCAGCCTGATGTGGATGGGCGTTTGCTTCGCTTGGAGCGCCATGGGTTGCCCAGCGCGTATGGCCGATCCCGCTGACGCCGTTTAGTCCGGCATCTGTCAGTTTCTCTTCGAGATTGATCAGTTTGCCTTCGGCCCGGCAACGCGCAAGAGCACCGCCTTCAAGCGTGGCAATCCCGGCGGAATCATATCCGCGATATTCCAGCCGCTTGAGACTGTCGACGAGTTTAGCCGCGACGGGCTCTTTACCGAGAATGCCAATAATTCCGCACATCGTTGTGTTTGTCCCTGATCTTTCCGCACAGCGTTCCTACGCTTCTTTGCCATCTCTTTGAATACAAAGACAATTGCAGATTGTTAATGGGGTGTAAGAGCTTATCGCTGTCAGTATTTGCGCTTTGCACGCATCTTAGCGGCCCACATGTCTTTTTGAACCTGGCGTCCCCGTCCAATGGCCAGAGCGTCGTCAGACACATTGTCCGTGATGACGCTACCAGAAGCAACATAAGCGCCGTTGCCAATCGATACCGGAGCTACCAAAGCGCTGTTGGATCCGATAAAAGCACCCTCGCCGATCTCGGTAATGTACTTTGAAAAGCCATCGTAGTTACAGGTGATTGTTCCCGCGCCGATGTTGGCATCAGCGCCAAGCGTTGCGTCACCGATATAGGTCAGGTGATTGATCTTGGCGCCGCGTCCAACGCTGGCATTTTTGACCTCGCAGAAGTTTCCAACCTTTACATCACTCATCAAAGAGGCACCTGGTCGAAGACGCGCAAACGGACCAATGACCGCGCCGCTTGCCACCGTTACGAACTGTCCCTTTTTCGTGTCGCCCTCAAGATAACAATTCGCCTTGATCGTCACGTCTTCTGCGATCTTCACACCTGGAGCGAAGAAGCAATTGGGCTCGATAATCGTGTCCGCCCCAATCTCCGTGTCATAGCTCAAAAATGTGCTGTTTGGGTCGACGAGCGTGACACCGTTTTCCATGATTTTCGCGCGTAAGCGTTCCTGAAGACAAGCTTCAGCTGCTGCGAGTTCGATACGATTATTGACGCCAAGCGTATCTTCTTCCTTGCCTTCGACCGAGCGAACGTTCAATCCGCGTGCATTGGCAACAGCGACGGCGTCGGTCAGGTAGAATTCGCCCTTGGCATTGTCGTTTCCGATCGCGTCGAGAAGATCAAGCGCTTTGGAGCCTGAGAGCCCCATAATACCGCTGTTACAGAACGTAATCTGTCGCTCAGCAGGCGTTGCATCCTTTTCCTCACAGATTGCGGTGAGTTTGCCCTGATCCATGATCAGACGCCCGTACCCTGTCGGGTTCTCACTGTGAAATCCGAGAACAACGACGTCCGCGCCGGTCTCAAGTTCATTGATGATCGACATGAATAATCCGGGCGTTACCAAGGGCGTATCGCCATAACCTATTACAATGCTTGCGAAGCCCTGCTCGATTGCGTCTCGGGCGGCAAGGACCGCATGGGCTGTCCCGAGGCGTTCTGATTGAACGAAAATCTGCGTTTCCGGATAGCTTGCTTTCGCTGCGTCGGCGACCTTCTCTGCGCCGTTTCCGACAACAAGCGCCATCGTTGTTATGCCCGCTTCTGCCATGGCTGATTGAACATGGCCGACCATCGGACGACCAGCGACTTTGTGCAGGACTTTGGGTGATCGGGAATGCATCCGTGTCCCCTCGCCCGCAGCCAAGAGAATACCCAGGATTGACGCCGTCATACGCATGGTCCTCCGCCGCTCTTAATGGAATTGGGAGCTTTTTTGATGGAACGGGGGCGAAAAGGTTGCAAGGCTCGAAGCACGGGCGCGAATCTCTTAAACTTCAATCACCTAAACCGGTCCCTTTGGAATGGCACCTAACACGAGACGGAAAACGATGACAGGAAAAGTTTTGCGTGCTGAACGGCGTATTGTGAGCGATCCAGAAAAGCCATCCAAACGTCGATCATTCACAACCTTTGTCTGGGCGCTTGCCGCACTGGGTTCAATTGGCCTTGCCGCATATTCATTCACGTCTGGAGCGTTTGCGGAGAAGTCTGCGCGGTATGCAGCGGTTGATCAGACCATAACCGGTAGCGTCGGGCGCGGCGATGCATCTAGAGTTGGTGCCTCCAACCGGGAAACCTTGATCGCCGGAAGATTTGAGCTTCAAAATGCTGAACGGCTTGATCTCTTCGCGAGCCTTATCAAACAGATGCGGACAAAGCAGAAAGAGATGAGCCGACAGCTCACTGACCTGTCGGCGAAGATTGGAGATGACGCAGAAATTGATGGATCGATTGTGCCGAACACAGACACTACGTCTGGAGCCGGTGAAGCTGTTTCCGCCCAACCAGTCTCGGTCGCTGCCACGCAGGCATCGTCGGCGGGGTTAAACGCAGACGCGCAAGGTGCAGAGGCCGCTGGTACTATTGTTTCCGAAACGCCCCAAGAACCTGCGAGCGCACAGGATACACTGGAGATTTCCGCTCCTTTAGAGATCAAACCGCCCGCAGATCTCGGATCCGTTGGTGCGGAAGCCCGGTCGGTCCCCGTTTCCCGTATTGCAAAAGAAGATACTCCGGCACTTATCCGCGCCCCCGGAGACACTCGAACAGACACAGGCGCAAGCCGTGTCGCGGAAAGCTTTGGTGAAACTGACCCCGACGCATCAAACCTTTCAGCTCAAGGTATCGATTCGCGGCCGGTTGGGAGTATTGGGGCAATAACGACGCTTTTCGCGCTCGATCTTGGCATCAACCCGACTGAAGCGCGAGCACGCAGTCTCTGGAACGATTTGACGCGTGAGCAACCAGGCGTTCTCACAAAACTGCAACCACGCTATGTGCCGACCAAGGACGAAGACGGTCAGACACGCCTGATCGCAGGGCCTTACGAAAACGCCGCTGATGCGATTCGCGATTGTGTTGAATTGCGCCGGATTGAAGCGTTTTGCAAAACGACTCTATTCCGTTGACCGATCGCGCAGGCAATCAGCCGATTGTGGCAAGACCCGGGAAGAGATCGATCAGGTAATTGGCGATTACCGTCATTGAGCCGGTGATGAACAAGACGCCTGTCCCGACCAGTAGCCCCCCCATCGCTTTTTCGACGGAGCCAAGATAAGCGCGAAAACGGGCGATAAAGCCAAGAAAAGCTTTTGCAAACAAGGCGGCGAGTATGAAAGGCACGCCGATGCCGAGAGAATAGACGCCAAGGAGAAGGGCTCCCTGCGCGGCACTTGCTTCTGCACCAGCGACTGCGAGTATGGCACCAAGAACCGGGCCAATACACGGGGTCCACCCAAAAGCGAAAGCAAGGCCCATGACATAGGCACCGATGGGACCAGATGACGTTTTCGACGTGTTGAGCCGCGCTTCCTTATAAAGAAACGCGATCCGGAAAACGCCAAGAAAATGCAATCCCATCAGAATGATGGCGACGCCTGCGATCTGTGCGAGCAGGATTTGATGGGCGCGCAAGAATTGTCCGATAACAGACGCGCCGGTGCCGAGAGCAACGAAGACGGTCGTGAAACCAAGGACAAAACATATTGCGACGAACAGGATATAGCTCTGCGAACGCGGCGAACTGGTTTTACCAGTCAATTGGTCGAGCGAAACGCCTGCCATATAGCATAAATATGGCGGTACCAGCGGCAACACGCAGGGTGATACGAACGAAATGATACCGGCGAGAAGTGCCCCGGCGAGGGTTATATCCATCAGTTCCGATCCCCTCTTTAACGGAAGACGTTATGGCAATGATCTTGCCCTTATTTTCTTGCTTTTTCCATAATCCAAATCAACGCATTACCGCAATGCACGTTCCGTTGAAGACAGGGTGACGTCGGGTTTACGATAGCGGGCTTTAGAGATGAATCGGGTGGGACTTTCTTGCACAGACCTATTGACCCTCCGAAGGCGAAAGCATATGTACACGCCTACCCAACTTGAGAGTCCGTAGCTCAGTTGGTAGAGCAACTGACTTTTAATCAGTAGGTCCAGGGTTCGAATCCCTGCGGACTCACCATCCGGGTCACACTTTCCGTCTATCCGGCCCGTAAGCGCTTTTTGTTGAGACGAAGATGTCTCGCAAGTGTGCGGACTTTATGGCAGATCGACGCAAAGCCATTTCACTGGAACCATGCCTGCTGGTTTAATCAAGCAAATTGAAGCATTAGGAGTTCGCGCTGAACTGCGCGTTGCTCGTCTCTATAGGCCGGATTTTTGCGCGCGAGGCGGCTTGCCAACGCATAATATCTCTTTGCGTATTTTGTCTGCTTGAGTTGAAGAGCGGAATAGCCAGCGATCAGATAGACGCGAGGAATACGGCAGTCGTTTTCGATGAGTTCATTTGCCAATGACAACGCGGTGTCAAAGTCTTCTTCATGCGCAGCAAGGGTGAGCAAGCCGAAGACGCCGATGTTTTCAAGAGGTGAATGGGCTTTCAATAAGCGGAACAATTGCCGAGCGCCGTTCGTGTCCCCGGCTCCCATGAGCCGGACCGCTTCTTCATATACGTGAGCAGCGCTGGACGTTACGTCGAGACCGGCAGACGCACTTCCATCCTCATCCGGAGCTTCTTTTAACAAAAGCTCCAGGTCAGCACTTGCCAGCGCGTCGCCCAAGCCATCCGCCTGCCACGCTTCAATGGATACCGGCGCGATATGTGCGCGGATATCTTCTTCTTGTTCGTTGGGCAAAATGTCACCACACCCTGTCAACCATGCCGATATGATATCAGCCTGCTTTGGTCCCTGTGTGCTTTTGAGCACATATCAACTAACGGAATAGATAGGTTTTAAGATGCCGCCCGCCTAGCGTGTCGTCAAAACCGATCGAAGCTGACGTGTGATGTTGTCGAGTTGAGAGGCCTTGCGGATCACGCGCGGGGTGATCATGACAAGAAGTTCTGACCGGGTGAGATCGTCCTGGGTCTGCTTGAACAGGTTTCCGATCACCGGTATCCGACCCACAACCGGAAGTGCGGTCGTTGTTTTGGTCGCCTCATCCTGGATGAGACCCCCGAGAATAACCGTCTTTCCAGAGCGCACGACGACATCCGAGTTGATTGAGCGTTGCGAAATCGTCGGCGTCAATTCGGTTCCAAGGCCGCCTGGGACGACGGAGCTGACTTCCTGGCTGATATTCAGAAGCACGGAATTGTCAACATTCACTCGAGGTGTGACCTCCAAAATGATGCCGGTATCTCTTACTTCCACTTCGTTTGTAACTGTTGTGTCACCGTCACCGGTTGTTGTGGAAGACGCGAGCAGGAACGGAACCTGATCGCCAATCGAAAGACGCGCGGCGCGGCCATCAAGCACTGTCAGATAAGGCGATGAAATGACCTGTACGTTGGTGATGGCTTGCAGGGCGCTGAGAACCACCGTCGCGTCGAGCGTGCCGAAACTATCGAAGCTCAGGGCAGCGAAACCACCCGCGGTTCCGGGATCGACAGGCGTGATCGTGGTGGAGGATCGCGCCGCAATGTTGCTGCTTTCCAGGAACGCCTGGACGCCGTAGCCGAGTTCGTCATTGATTTCGACCTCAACGATGGTGGCTTCGATCACAACCTGCGCCAACGGGAGGTCAAGAGCGTTCACGACTTCCCGAATTCGCCGGAATTGCCTGAACGTTGAGAAGACAAGGAGTGCGTTGTTTCTGGTGTCGGGTACGATCGATACGGCCTGATCTGCCTGACTTGCAATCGGACCAGCCCCCGCGAGCGGATCGGCATTCGCCTGACGCTCGGCAAAGGCGCGTGCATTCGGGGCGCCCTGCCCCCGGTCGTTTGATGACCGCCTTACAATGCTTGGAGCCGTAACGGAATCGCCCCCGGTGTTTGCATCTGCATTGACATCTGCACCGCCAGTATCGGTCACTTGGACACTTGCTTCCGCGCCTGATGGCGCTGCCTGACTTTGCGTTGCAGCAGCTGCTGCCGGCGCGCCGGTTCCGAAAATCGCATTGAGCTGCGTCGCGATTTCATCCGCCGGCAGATGTTTCAAAGGGATGATCCGCAAAGACGCAGCATCGCGCAGATCCTTGTCGAGCCCTTGAATGAGCGAGCGGATGTTTGCCATCGACCGGGTGCTTTTTGCGCCAACGAGCAAGGATTGCTGGTTTTCCAACGGGATTACGACCGGGATGTTTGCTATCGGCGTGCCGTTCGCCTGATAGAACGCGAGTATTGACGCTGCGACTTGCTCTGGCGGGCTCTCTTTGAGCGGGATCACTGCAATCAGATCGTCTGCCACCCCGCTGTTCACAAGCGTGCGAATGAGATCTTCAATCGGTGGAAGGTCGACCGGCGTTGCCCGCAGGATGATCGAGTTGTTCGATTCGACCGGCGTCACTGAGGCTCCAAGTGGAAGCACAGAGGCAACGACGGTCGCAACTTCGACCGCACTTCCGCGCCTGAGAGTAATAACTTTACTGACAAGATCGCCCGTCTCGCCGACTGCCGTATTGGTTTCCAGCCGCTGAATGACTTCCGGCGTCCCGATCTGGTAAACGCCATTGATGAGCTTCATCACATAGCCGTTTGAGGCGAGGATATCGCGCAGCACCGACGGTACTAGGCTCTTTCGGATCGGACGTTCGGTTTGAAAGGTCACCGTGCCTTCCAGGCTGGTCGCAGCGACGTAATTCACCGATAAAAGACCACCAAGCAACTGACGTACGGCAAACTCAAGCGTATCGTTCTCAAGGCGGATTTCGACGCGTTCGTCTGGATCAATCGGGCGAGCGCCTGCCTCGCGCAATTCGCGCAAGTTACGCTCCTCATCAACTGACGTGATCAAGAGTTGTTGTGGTTCGGCGGAGAGCGAACCGACGAACTCAATGCGCTCGCGTTCACGCGGCGGCTGGTTGAAGCGCCTGGTATCGATAATACCGCCACGTCCGGGCCGGTCTTCGCCTTCCAGTTCCGGGTAAGGATCGCCGTCGACTGCGATCTCCCGCTGTCCCTCCCGGGAAAAGAATCTGCGAACTTTGTCTCCTGCTGTTTCCCCCGGAATGTCATCCGGGAAGTCTTTCAGGCTCGCGTCATCGAGACGAGCGCGGGTCTTGTCACTCGTCGCCGAAACGTCGAAATCCCTATCGGACTGGGATACCGATGCGCATGCCCCTAGACCCAGGCACAAAAGAATAATCGCGACGAATCTCATAAATGCCGGAAACCCCGGGTTCCTAACTGCAACCAGACAGCAATCGCTGCCCCCACACCCCTGCCAAGATTGTCTTACCACGACTCGTGGGATCACTTAGTTAATATTAATGAAAAATTAAGATCTGTGGTTAATGGAGAACACTTTGTGCAAACCGGGCGATTCCCAAAAAAAAAGGCGCAGGTTTCCTTGCGCCAGATCTGATTGTGGAAGCGTTTTCAATCAGTTTATTTGCTAACTGTCAGACTTCCACGCCAACTGCTCGTTATAGACCTTTGTGGCCAGCTGATTTTCCAGTTGAACCAGAATCCCCAGTTCGCCGACATTCGCCAGTTTACTGCCCGTGTCCGGTGCCGCGCCCTCGCGGACTTTTTCGCCGTCCACCGTCTGAATAAAGCGGTTGTCAGAACCCAGCATCACGCCTGCAATTTCAATCGGAAATTCCTGATGGTTGCGAACGATAAATTTGATGAAGTCCGGGTTTTTGCGCGCTTCCGCCAAATAGAGCGACATCTTTTTGAGGGGAACATCGGCTTTCATCAGCTCGGCGCAAACCGCTGTTTTTCTGGGATTCAGTGCGGCTTCGAGCAACAAATGCTGGTTGGCAATGTCGAATGTTGAAAGCGACATATCGGACGACACGCTGAGCATATCCAGCCAGAAAAGGACTGACGGCAGATTTGCGTGATTCAACCGCGCGCCGGACCAGCAGCTGTGTGACTCCTGCGTCGGGCTTTGAATAAGCGGTAAAAACCGCTGTTCAATCAGGGTTTCAGTCTCGCTCTTGGAAGACGACGCGTTTTGAACATCGAACTGATCGCCCCAGTGACGGGTAACGAGGTCCATGGAATTGTTCATGTCACTCATATAGGGGGATGTACCGTCTGCGTTCTGGTTCCGTCCGTTTCTTTCTTCGAGCCATTGTTTGAACAGGTCCATGGCTTCTTGGGAAAGATTACCCTGGCCGTCAAAAATGTACGGTCTGACCCTGCCTGAGGCGAGTCCAACATCGCCGGTGGTGCTGTTGGTCGAGCCAATGACGTCTTCACCGCTTGCGACAGTGTTCACGATCGTTGGGTCAAGTCCATTTGTCGCTACGGTCTGAACCGTGGGATTTTGTGAGGCGACTGGCTCTGCGGGCTCCCGGTTGTTCGAGTCGAACCCCATGAAGACATCTTCGGCACTGAATGAACCCTGTTTCAATCGATTGAGATTGAGAATAGAGTCACTCGCGTTTTCACCTGCATCACCAATTAACACAGCGCTTCCAGGACGTTGGTTATTGGGTTCTGCAAGGACCTCACCGTTTTCATTAACGAGCTGTACGAAGGAACGAAGCGGGATTTTATCCGCGTACCTTCGCGCATAAGACTGAACGAAACCAACCCAGCTATCGAGTTTCTCGTTGATGACCACGCCATTCGCTTCAATCAAAGGGCCGTCCAGTCTGAAGAGGACCGTGCTTGCGATTTCGGACCGTTTGCCCAACTCGCGCACAGCCTCAAGATAGGTTTTGGCAGTCCGAATATGGGATTGGACATCTGAAATGCCGACAATCTCTTCATTGACTGATGCGACGAGCTTGTCCGCTCGTGAAACATCAAGCACATCGCCTTCGAAAATCACCGACCCATCTTCGTTAAGCTCATAAGTGACGTCGACCTGCTGATGTTCTATCAAGGCGTCGATCTGCGTGCGCAAAGATGAACGAACAAACAATCGAAGGCGGGCTGGGACGCCTGTTTCTTCGACGGCATTTCTCAATGCGCGGCGCTCGGCCGGCACATCGACATAGCCTTTCGCGAAAATTACGCCGTCCGCCTCCTGACGCAGATCGATGCTTTGCCCAAACTCAAATGAGTCAAGCGTCGCGCGGACCGTTTCAAAATCGGTTTTCTCGGGACCCTTGGCGATCTTGTTCGCGTGAGACGAGAAATCGCCTATCACGAAATAGCCAATACCTGCGATTGCGAGGAAAGCAATGGATGCGGCAATCAATGCCCGCGCCCACGAGCGCTGGCCGGTTCTTTGTATTGACTTGGCCGGACGGTTTGGCTGGGCTTTGGCAGGTTTTGCGTCCTCGGATTGCGCTGACTGGTCGCTCGGTGGGCGATAATTTGCAAGGCCCGCCCAAGCAGCATCGACCGGACCGATCGCAAGACTTGTTGTACCGATCGTGATGACGTCAAGCGCGTCTACCGTACGCCATTCGTCGTCACCGGGCTGAATGGCCGTCTGATGGGCAATTGTGACTTCCCCGGCGCCACCTGCAACTTCTATAGAACCATCGCTCAGCCGAAGGCGCGCGTGGCCTGACTTGAGACTGAGGTCGACAAACTGCAGGTCGTCGTCGACTCCTGAGCCGAGTGTGTATTCTCCATCATCCAAACGGACTTCTACACCTGTCTGACTCCCCGTCAGGACCTTCAGAACCAGTTGGTGGGCCGCTTCGTTTATTGCCATCGTTTCGCCGCCTTGCTCAGCTTGGCTGTCTATCGCTTGGTTTTTCCAAAACTATCCCTATATCTCCTCGAGAGGCTTGGGATTGGTTCTGTAAGACCATAAGCCATATTACCGTTGAGCGCTGTGAACTGGATCACAGCGCAATGCGAAGTCACGCCGAAAACACGTTCCGGCACATTTTCCCTGGTAAAATCAAAGGGGGAGCGATGCTCCACCCTTCGGCAATTATCGAAGCCTAAGCAACGTTTCTTGCGATTGTTTTCAACGCATCTGAAACGTTTTTGAGCATGTTCGAACGCAAGTTCGTGATCGCTGACCACGCGTTCATTGCCATCTGCATGGAGAACATTTTTTCGGTATCGGAGAGG
>JBCDCZ010000028.1:0-26012 GCA_039180865.1 Pseudomonadota bacterium
CGGACGCGGTCCGCGAGATCTCTGCTGATCTTCTTGTCATCGGCAGCGCGAACCGAACAGGGCTTCAGGGTCTTATCATCGGCAACACGGCTGAAGGTGTCATCGACCGGACGGATTGCGGGATCTATGTTGTGAAACCGGAAGGGTTTGCATCCGTCATCGGCTCCACTGCTCGAAAGTAGATATAGATCGCCTTGGAGCAGCCGCGCTTAGGGATTAAATGGTGTCTCAAGCGCAAGAATTACGAAAACCGGTGATGAAAGCCATGGCATCTGAAGCACTTCAGGGAATTTTCCGTTCGCTCAGGATCTACCATCAGGATCCTGAGCGTGGCGCCCGAATGGACGCTCTTTACAACCGTTTCATCTGCCCGAACGATCTGGTTTTTGATATTGGCAGCCATGTCGGCGACAGGATCTCGTCGTTCAGAAGGCTCGGAGCGCGCGTGGTCGGCCTTGAACCACAACCCCTCGCTTTCAGGGCGCTTCAGATCATCCATGGCCGCGATGAGAACGTCAGCTTGTACAAGTGCGCATGCGCGTCAGAAAGCGGCGAAGCGCCCGTCTATCTGAACGAGGCCAATCCGACAGTCTCTACGCTCTCAGGAGAGTTTATTGCGGCCTCAAAAGGACAGGAGGGTTGGATCGGTCAGACCTGGAACAGATCGGACACCATACGAACAACCACACTGGATGACCTCATCAAGAGACACGGTGAACCGGTCTTTGCCAAAATCGACGTGGAGGGGTTCGAAGCCGAGGTCCTGGCCGGACTCTCGACACCCCTCAAGGCTTTGTCGTTCGAATTCACGACGATCCAGAAAAATGTCGCCGAAACCTGTCTGCAATTGCTCGATAAACTCGGACCCTATCGCTTCAATATCAGCCTTGGCGAAGACCATGAGTTCACGTTCGTGGAGCCACTCGATGCGGATGCAATGACTTCGCACATCCTCGCACTTCCGCATGAAGCGAATTCCGGCGATGTCTATGCCCGGCGTACAGAAAATCGCTGAGGCAAAAGCAATGGCCCGACGTGTTTGTGATAATTTGTCCAGCACCAACTGAATGACAGATCAAAGGTCTTTGTCGTTGCACCCATAGAGGAGCAACGCTTTCCGTTATTCAGCTAGAGCGTTCTCAGAATGGATGAGCCAGCAAATTTGGCAGATGGTCCCAACTGCTCTTCTATTCGAATGAGCTGATTGTATTTTGCAAGGCGATCAGAGCGTGCGAGCGAACCTGTTTTGATTTGGCCGCAGTTTGTGGCAACCGCCAGATCCGCAATCGTTGTGTCTTCAGTCTCACCGGACCGATGAGACATAACATTGGTGTAGCCGGCACGATGTGCCGTTTCTACGGCTTCCAGTGTTTCCGTCAACGTGCCGATCTGATTGACTTTGACGAGCATGGAATTGGCACAGCCCTTTGAAATACCCTCAATCAGACGCTCGGAGTTCGTAACGAAAAGATCGTCACCCACGAGCTGGCAACGGCGACCAATAGCGTCTGTCAGCATCGTCCACCCCTCCCAATCATCCTCCGACATCCCGTCTTCGATTGAGATGATTGGATAATCGTTGATCAGGGCTTCAAGATAGGCAACCTTTTCCTCAGAATTTAAGGTGAGATCCTCTCCTGCTAAAACATACTTTCCATCTTTGTAATACTCCGTTGCGGCACAATCGAGTGCCAGAAAAATGTCCTCGCCCGGCCGATAACCAGCCTGATCGATTGACTGCAGTACAAAGTCCAGAGCCGCTCTCGTTGACCTTAGATCGGGTGCAAAACCACCTTCATCTCCTATCCCGGTGGAAAGCCCTGCCTTGGATAATTGCCCTTTGAGCGTATGGAAGACCTCGGCACCCATTCGAACAGCTTCACGCATTGATGTTGCAGAGACCGGCATGATCATGAATTCCTGCACATCGATCGCGTTTTCGGCGTGTTCGCCGCCATTGATGATGTTCATCATCGGAACCGGCATAACGCGAGCTGCCGCACCGCCAACATAGCGGTAAAGAGGCTGGTTTGTATGAACAGAAGCCGCATTCGCAACGGCAAGCGAAACGCCAAGGATTGCATTTGCACCCAGGCGAGCCTTGTTGGGCGTACCATCAATACTCGCCATCGTGTCGTCGATGAAGGTTTGCTCAAGCGCGCTCATCCCCTGAAGTTTGGCGGCCATCACGTCATTGACAGCATCCACTGCCGAAAGAACACCTTTTCCAAGATAGCGGGCTTTGTCACCGTCCCGTTTCTCGACGGCCTCGTAAGCCCCCGTGGATGCGCCGGAAGGAACGGCCGCGCGACCCTGCGCCCCATCTTCCAGAAATACATCAACCTCTACAGTTGGATTGCCGCGGCTATCGAGAATTTCACGGGCAAATATCGTTTTGATTAAGCTCATTTTGGTGGCCCTATTTGCCCAGATAGGCGATTTTTAGTGAATCGGTCCCGCCGGTTTGCCCGTGGGTTGAGCCGGATGTGACGACAACCGGTTGATCGGGTTTGATGAGGCGGCAATGAGCCAGGCTTGACGGAATCCGACCATCCCGCGCCGATCTGAATTCATCAACATCATTGCTGACAGTTGGTGTGACGCCCCACACAAGATTAAGAGGGCGCGCGATCTTTTCGGATGGACAAATTGCCAGGATCGGAACGTCGCTTCGCGTTTTGGCAACGCGCACCGCCGTCGCACCGGTCTCTGTGTAATTGACGATACACGATGCGTTGCGAAGTCTGGCCAGGATACCGGCGGCACTCGCGATTGAACTTGAATCGTCTGGCGCGTCGATAATCTGGGCCTCAATTTTCGTTGGCTTATCTTTGAATGCGTCCTCTGTTGCGAGTGCGATTGACGCCATGGCTTCCACCGCTTCAATCGGATATTGGCCGGCAGCACTTTCAGCAGACAACATGACGGCATCCGCCCGCTGCATGACCGCATTAGCGACATCAGAGGTTTCCGCACGCGTTGGCAACGGAGCTGAAATCATGCTCTCAAGCATCTGGGTCGCGACGATGACGGGCTTACCGAGCTTGCGCGCCTTATCAATTAGCGACCTTTGAATTGCCGGAAGTTCGTGCCAGGCACATTCAACGCCGAGATCGCCCCGCGCGACCATAATCGCATCAGTAACGTCGAGAATGCTGTCAATGTTCGTGACGGCAACTGGTTTTTCAATCTTCGCGACGATCTTGGCTTGATCGCCGATAAGCGACTTCAGGCTCTGAATATCGTTTGCGTGCTGGACGAAAGACATCGCCACCCAATCGACACCAAGCTCCAGCGCAAACCGAAGATCTTCAAGATCTTTTTCCGTGATCGGGGCAACGTTCAGCGTAGTGTCGGGAAAGTTGACGCCTTTGCGGTCTTTCAAGACCGCCGCATTCAGCACTTCAGCTGTGAATCTGTCTTTTGTCGCCTCCCTTACTTTGAGGCGAATCCGGCCATCATCGATGAGGACAAGATGGCCATTCTCAACCGTCTCAAACACCTCCGGATGGGGGAAGGGGACATCATCCAACCCGGCTTCTGCATGGCTTACGAATGTAACCTGATCGCCAATCTCCAGTTTGCGTTCACCACCTGGAATTATTCCGATCCGAAGTTTCGGACCTTGCAAGTCAGCAAGGATCGCGATCGACCGGCCCTCTGATTTTTCGACAGTGCGAATATGCGCGTGGACCATTGAATGGTTTTCATGGCTTCCGTGGCTGAAATTCATCCGAAAGACATTCGCACCCGCATTGGCAAGTGCAGAAATGGTCTCCTCCGTGTTTGACGATGGACCAAGCGTTGCAACGATCTTGGTGTGCCGAGTTGGTTGAAAATTTCTCATAGCTGGCTCTCATGGATGTTTGAGGATGATGGCGATGTCCATGACATTGGTGCCGGTTGGGCCAGTGATGATCTGGTCTCCGGCCCTCGCCAGGAAATCGGCGGAATTTGCGGAATTAAGGGCATCTTCTGCCCCGGAACAGGCGTCGAATGTGCCGCCATCGAGATAAGCGCCTGCCGCGTCGGTCGGCCCGTCTGTTCCATCGGTTCCGGCGACTAAACCGGTAATGTCTCTTCGGTTTCGGATGCATTTGGCCAGTTGCAGCGCAAGCGCCTGGTTCCTTCCGCCTCGGCCGGGCTTCTTTGGAAGCACAACGGTGGGTTCGCCGCCATAAATGTAGATACCGCTTGGACCGTTCTCGACGTCTGAGGCGATCCGGTCAGCGACATCTCTAACGTCGTCATACATGGTCTCCGCGTTCGCAACGATCCGAAGACCGATGGATGCAGCGTGTTCCACAATGGCCTCACGCGCCACCAGGTTTGAGGCGACGATATGAGCGCCATACTCGAATGAACGGTTTTGCGGCTCGGCACCAATCCCGGATCCGATAACGTCCATGGTATCTCCACAGACATCCGAGATTGCCAGCACATCAACGCAGCTTCCCTTAAAATGCGAGAGGAGTTTGCCGCCCTTAATTGCAGAAATCCCTTTTCGTTTCTCGTTGATTTCAATGATGTTTGCGCCGCTTGAAAGCGCTTCATTGGTCAATCTGAAAAGGTCATCGTCAGAGCATCCCGTCTGCAGGTGCTCAACAAGAGCTGACGCACCGCCTGATACCAACAAGAGCAATCGATCACCTGGGGCACAGTCTTGGACGAAGGCAAGAAGTGTTTCGCCCGCATTCAGAGACGATCCGTCTGGAATGGGATGGGATGTTTCAAGTGCTTCAACGTTGCGCCCGAATTGCGCAGTCCCGATGTGGCCTGTCTTTGTAATAATCAGACTTGGTGTGAACGCCTGCCATGCCTCTGGGAGCCCCTCATACATTGAAACAGCAGCCTTGCCGACGGCGATAACTTTCGTCGGGGTCTCGATCTCTGAGTGCTCAAGACGCTTTTCAACAGCCGTACTTCCCTTCACAGCCAGAAGGCCGCTGCGAAAGAGTCGGGTGAGTGTTGTTCGGTCTGTTTCATATGGCGTGGTCTTGTCTGATCCGCGCATATCCCCTCACTAATGGTCTTTTTTCATACCAATTATATATTCGAGCGATAACAGATTTTTCAAGAGGGATTCCAGAACTTCCGATAAAACAAAATCAAAAGCGCATTTTTCTGAAAAATTTTTCTCTTGCGGTTTATATAAAACCAATACATAAGTTAATGGTCTTTTAAATACCGGGAGGAGGCCTATGAAAAGGTTTATCACTGCAACGGCTGCAGCGCTTCTGCTTGCCACAACTGCAAACGCCGATTCAGTTCGTCTGAAAGTCGCGTCGTCATTTCCATCATCACAACCGCTGCTTGGTTCCTCAGGCGTTGCCTTGACGAAATCCGTCACGGCAATCACTGGCGGCGATGTCGAAATGCGGTTCTTTGAACCAAATGCTTTGGTTCCACCGCTTGAGGTTCTTGATGCCGTCGGAGCGGGTACCGCAGATGCGGCCTGGACCAATCCCGGTTACAACACCAAGAAGGACATCGCATTCGCGCTCTTCTCAGCTGTCCCGTTTGGACCGGGTGCAGGCGAATATGCTGCGTGGATGTTCTACGGCGGCGGCCAGGAACTGCTGAACGAAAAGCTCTATAAGAAATTCAACGTTCACTCCGAAATCTGCGGCGTGTCTCCGCCGGAAACAGCGGGATGGTTCCGCGAAGAAATCACGTCTCTCGATCAACTGGAGGGCAAGAAAATGCGCTTCTTCGGTCTTGGAGCGCGTGTCATGCAGCGCATGGGTGTGGACACTCAACTCCTGCCGGGCGGTGAAATCTATCCTGCTCTGGAACGCGGTACAATTGATGCGACCGAATACTCAATGCCGGTCGTTGATGAAAGCGCCGGCTTTTATCAACTGGCAAAATACAACTACTTCCCGGGCTGGCATCAGCAGTCCACACTTCAGGATCTCATCATCAATCTGGATGTTTGGAACGGCATGACGGAATCGCAGCAATTGGCGATCCGCACGGCTTGCCGGGCGAACTATACCAATATGCTGGCTGAAGGTGAGGCCATAAACGGTGTTGCCTTAACACGACTGCAAGAAAAACATGGGGTCAATGTTCGCAAGTGGAATGACGAGCAACTCGCAAAGTTCGAAGAAAACTGGAATGCAGTTGCAGAGGAGCTGAAGGGCGAATCCGAAGTGTTTGCCGAAGCCTGGGCCGCGCTTCAGGAGTTCCGCAAGGGATACAATGTTTGGAAAGACAACGCTTACCTTAAGTAAGCAGGCCTTCCATAACGCCGGGTGAACTCACGCCCGGCGTCTTTGTGTCCGGAGTTCCCAATGACATTTGCACCCGTCTACCGGCAGCTTGATCGGCTGCTGGAGGTTGTTGCGCGTATCGGTAGCGTTGCCATGCTCGCGCTTGTTTGCATCACCGTTTACGACGTGATGACCCGCTACTTCGGCCTTCCCAAATTCGCCGGCCTCAACTCAACCATGTTGCAGGAAAGCGAGTATTGGGCCCACACAATTCTCTTTTCGCTGGTGATGGCCTATGCCTACACGAAGCAAGCTCATGTGCGCATTGATCTTGTGCGGGATGCATTGCCAACGCGCGTCAAATACTACTTTGAGATATTCGGTCTTGTTGTTTTTCTGCTGCCATTTTCCGCGATCGCCGCACGCTACACCTACAACTACGTCTACATCTCCTGGCGCGACGCCGAGGTGTCTCCCTCAACGGTAGGGCTCACGAACTTCTGGATCGTCAAATCGATGCTGCTCGTGATGTTCATCTTGATGTTCATCGCGGGCATTTCCCAACTTCTCAAATGCATTGATGGCCTTCGCGGCAAACTCTCACCAGAGGAAAAAACGAACACCTTGGGCGGAGGTCACTGATATGACATTCGCTGAAGCTCTTCCTTTATTGATGTTCTTGGCGCTGGCGGTTTTTTTGTTCTCGGGTTTTCCGGTCGCCTTCATTCTCGGCGGCGTCGGACTGTCCTTCGCATTCATCGCCATCCTTGTTGATCCATGGCTTTTTGACTGGCCCCAGTTCAACGCCATTCCGGCCCGGGTTTATGGATCCATTGCCGAAAACCTCATTCTCACCGCCATCCCCATGTTCATTTTTATGGGCACGATGCTTGAGAAATCGGGGATAGCGCGCGATCTCCTCAATTGCCTGCAATATCTCCTGAGACGGGTCCCGGGCGGATTGGCCTTGTCCGTTGTGATGATGGGCACGATCTTGGCGGCGACTACCGGCATCATTGGTGCATCCGTCGTGATGATGTCGCTCCTGGCACTACCAGTGATGATGCAGAAGAAGTATGCGCCGTCTCTTGCTTCCGGAACCATTGCAGCCTCGGGTACACTCGGCATCCTTATTCCACCGTCAATCATGCTCGTGATCATGGCCGATCTTCTTTCGAAGTCGGTGGGCAATTTGTTTGTCGCAGCGATCATACCGGGGTTCATGCTGGCGGGCTTTTACATGATCTACATCGTATTCATATGCTGGCTGAAGCCGGAGCTTGCACCAAAATCCGACAACGAAACCGCACTCGATGTGGAGGGTGGGGTATGGCTCATGGTCCTGAGATCTTTTGTGCCACCGGTGTTGTTGATCACGATGGTGCTTGGCTCAATCCTCGCCGGTTTAGCGACACCGACCGAGGCGGCATCGGTCGGAGCGGCTGGTGCAATCCTTCTTGGCTTTCTCAATCTTGTCTTGTTGCCAAAGCTCGGCGTACGGGAGATGTCTTTTGGGAATGCAGCACTGGCGATTGACACCATTGATTCAAACGGGTCATTCATCGGATTTCTGAGCGTCGTTTGGGATGTGGTGCAGCGGTCCGCACTCACCAATGCCATGATTTTCGGCATTTTTATCGGCGCCACCCTGTTCTCTTATGTCTTCCGGCAGATCGGTGGCGAAGAAGTCGTTATTCACATCTTCGACAGCTGGGGACTGGGAAGCTGGGGCATTCTGATCGCCCTTATGGTTCTTGTGTTTTGCTTGGGCTTTTTCTTTGACTGGATCGAAATCACGCTGATCGTCCTTCCGGTTTTTGCGCCCATCATCGCCAAGCTCGACTTCGCAGGCCACGTGGCTGCCGTCGATACGGTTTACTGGTTTGCGATTCTGATGGCGATCAACCTTCAGACGTCTTTCCTAACACCACCGTTCGGGTTCGCCCTTTTCTACCTGAAAGCGGTCGCGCCCCCGGAGATCAAAATACAGAACATATACAAGGGCATTATCCCTTTCGTTATCCTGCAGCTCATCGGACTGGTACTTGTTATGCGTTTTCCAGAGATAGCGATGTGGCTGCCGCGTGCACTGCTAAACTAAGATCGGGCAGGGCACGGAAGACCAGGTCATCAGTCTCCCGATGACCTGGTCATTCCATGATCTTTATTTGCGATTGAGCCCGGTATAAAAGGGTTACCCATGCGAACTTTGTCCATCAAAATTCCCAATGTTTCGGAAAGCTTAGAGACAAAGCTCGAAGCCCTGATCATGGGTGGGGCATTTTGGCCGGACCAGCCTCTGGTTTCGGAGCGCAAACTCGCAGAAGAATTCAATGTATCAAGGACATCGCTAAGGGCGGCGCTCGCCAATCTTTGCGACAGCGGCCTGCTTCACCTGATGAAGCGGCACCATGTCACAAATGTTATGGCGGACCTCCTGGGTCCCGGGCTATCAGACGTTGCCGAGTCCAGTCCCAGACACATTCTGGACTATTGGACTATTCTGTTTCACGAGACGGTTCTTCTGGCAAGAAAGAAAGCCCGCACCAGCGACAAGGTTCAGATCAAAAAACACTGTCGTGAGCTGAAGAAATGTATCGTTGGCGACGCAAAAAACGAAGCGGTCTCCGCTTTCGAACGCCTTACGCGCGCAGTCTTTGATAGCTGCTACAATTTTTTTCTGAGCCAGACACACCATGCATTTTACAGCGTGTCGTTTCCCCTCTTCGAGAAAAGCATCGCAAACCTCTGTGACCTCGCAGCAGATGATATTCGCATATTGGAGCAGATTGATGCCATTGCAGAGTTGGAGTTTGACATCGAGACCTGGCGCGGTCTACTGGACCGGGGATTTGTAGCAGAAGATGTCGACCTTCCCGCGTTGAAAACTAATGGGGTGACCGCCGGGAAAATCATCGAAGCAACCCTCCGTCATCCTGTGGCATTTGAATCTGTTTATGAGCTGCGTTTGATTTCTGAAACTCATGCCGCATTCCAAGCGGCAAGTAACGCGACCGAAGAGCAGAAAACCTCACTGAACGCGCATTTGGAGAATATGACACTCCTGGCCGATATGGCATCCGCCGACTACAGTAAACTCGATACCGAGTTGCACAGGCTTATCGCGCTATCGTCACAGAATCCGGTTTTTGCGGTCATTGACGCAGCCCTTGCACCCATATTTTCCCAAACGACAAATCAATGGCTCGCGCGACATCTGGAACTAAGGCGCGATCAATCCACCATTCACCTGCAGCACACGCAGATCGTCGAAGCAATCATCGACTCGCGGGCAGAAGACGCAAAAGAACATATGGAAGAACATCTTGCCTATGTCCTGAGAAACTTGCGATTCATGCGGGAACAAGATCATCTGCACGAGATCGCAACGGCCAGACGCTTGCTGTCCTAGGATCTGAACGCCGAAATCACTCTAGCATTTGGGTCGGACATTTTGTGCTGGAATTGAATAAGAAAAGGGCGTCCGGGGCAAAGCACCCGTACGCCCATTTTTAATCGTCGTTGCGCCATAGGCTCAATTGGCAGCACTTAGCCGAATGACTGCAAATCGAGTTGTGAGGCTGGATCATTAAAACCAAGCGCAACAGAGTCGGTCAGATTCAGTGCGTTTTCTATACCGGCTTCCACTTGGCCGATCGTCACGTCTTGACCACCTTGTTGAAGACCTTCTGCAACGCCTTCAGCAAACCCTTTGGCAAATTCAGGATCGTTCTTGAGCTGTTCGCTGACATTGGCAACTTCACCGACGGTCAAGGTGCCATCGGCGGCAGCTTCAGCGCCGGCAGCCTTTCCGGCTTCAGCTCCTTCACCTGCAGCGGTTGTTTCTCCGCCGGTTTCAGACCCGCTGGTTCCTTCATTGCCTTCGGGTCCGCCGGATTTTCCACCGTCTCCAGTTGACTCACCGCCGCTACCACCGCCGCTGCCACCGCCTTTACCCTTTCCAGCGCCTTCAAGGCCGAGCAATTGCGCGAGCAGCTCGTCAAGTTGCGAACTGACCTCATCCAAACCAACGGGGAAGCCGTTTTCATTGGCCGCTTCAACGAATCCGTCGAGAAAATTTTCTCTGAACTCGGGATTGTTCTTTAATAAATCGGCGTATTCACCGATATCGTCCAGATCGAGCTTGCCGTCCTTACCGGCCTCACGCCCTGCCTGAAGGGCGGTATCGGCTATTTGATCTTGTGGCAGGCTGCCGAGATCGGACAGTGTTTTTTGGTTTTCTGTCGAATCGTTCACCAGATTCAGGGCATTGACCGAACTGATTGCATCTATTCCGCTGAGCTCCATTGCTGCTCTCCCTCGTTTTTCCAAACACAGATGCGCCTGAGTGGGATCTGCGGTCACACAGCTCCATTGGGCGTCTCCATCTTGATTAGCAATTCAGCCTGACAGCAGCCTTACGAAGTGCGAAACTTCAAATTTCCGGCAGATAGCGCAGAACCATTTGTCAATCAGCAGGACCAGCCCCAGCAGAATCTGCGTATGAAGAGGGGGCAAAACTGAAAATAACGCATCAATTATAAGTAAAAAAACAGATATAATATTTTTTTATTTCAAAAATTGCTTACAGTTTGATAGTACTGAATAAACATTCACTATAATTTTGAAATTGAATGCGACTCAAAACATATTAATTTTTTAACATGCACATTATTTAATCTTATTCAATTAGCGGTAAAAATAAACGCATAATCAAATTGAATTTTTTTGAATAAAAAATGTCATTAGAAAATTGTTTGTTCTTTTTGAATGAATTTTTCAGAACATTACTAGGTCAAGCGATTGTTTTGTTTGCTCTAATTCAAATCTATCAAGAAATTTTATAAACTGTCGGCAAAATATAAGATCAAAATAATTGGCAATCACAGGAAACTGGCAATTGGATCGCGTTCCACATTTTTCCGATTTCGGCATTTTTATGGTAATTTAAGTCACAATACCGCGGCATAATGGACACCGTGCAAATTATCAAAGCCCTTGTTTTAACACGTTTTTTCACTCTAGTTTTTTGTGGCTGGGAATTATTTCAATCATCTCCCAAGTGTTTTGGGGGAGCTTCAAATAGGGACGTTTAGAAATGCGCATCTTATTAGTGGAAGATCAGCAAGAACTGGCGCAATTGTCTGCTAAATCCTTGAAGACGAATGGTTATGCTGTCGATGTAGCGCCATCTTTGGAGGATGCATCGCTGGCAATAAATCTTTGCAAGTACAATGCAATAATTTTGGACAGAAACCTGCCTGACGGCGACGGTATCAATTGGCTGAAGACTTTACGCGCCAGCGGAAACCGAAGTCCAGTATTGATCATGACCGCAGCAAAAAGCCTCGTTCAGGACCGGGTAGAAGGGTTGGAGGCAGGAGCTGACGACTATCTCGTTAAACCTGTCGATTTAACGGAACTGCTCGCGCGCGTGCGTGCTTTGTTACGTCGGCCAGAAGACTTGAAGCCCTTTGTCATCGAAGCCGGCAATATAACGTTCGACACGGGCAATCACGATGTTCGCGTTGCGGGGCAGACGCTTAAGGTTTCACGCCGTGAGCGATGCTTGTTAGAATGCCTGATGCGGCGTTTTGGGCATGTTGTCACCAAGGACACTTTGGAAGAAAGCCTCTACGGCTTCAATGAGGAAGTGACACCGAACGCGATTGAAGTCAGTGTCCATCGCTTGCGAAATTGCATGTCAAAAGCAGAAGCCGATCATGTGGTCCACACCATACGTGGGGTTGGATACATGTTGGCCGAAAAGGCTCGCGTTGAAGAATTCAGCTAGCGAACACGTCACGATGAATCGTAACCCTGGATTCGAACGACTGAGCGCATTCACCAGGTAGGTGGGTGCGCTCTTTGAATTATTCAAAGTGTCGCGCTTTGTTCCTGGGGACCATAAAGGTCGGCAAGAGCCTGTCCTGTCTCCTCAGCATTCTGCGTGTCGACGCTATCATTTGCGCTATCGATTACTATCGAACTCAGGCCTTCAACGAGCGCTGCTTGTTGGTCATCATCAATCTGCCAGGCCCCAATCGCCACAGCTTCTTTGATGTTCCCGTTGACCGCATGGAAGAGCGCAGCGGCAGTGTCTTCCGCCGTGCGGTCACCCGCATGAAAGCCGTACTCTGCGGCCCGGTAGAGGAATTGCTGGGTAGTTGTGTGACCGTCGATCACGTCGCCGGTCGTCGCGCCTAAGGCCTGGACCAGGGCGGCTGCCTGATCGTCGTCGATATGCGAAGCACCGATTGCAACGGCAGACCCGATATCGCCATTGACCGCATGGAAGAGGGCGGCGGCTGTGTCTTCCACCGTCCGGTCACCCGCATGAAAGCCATATTCCGACGCCCGATAGAGGAATTGCTGGGTAGTTGTGTGTCCGTCGATCACGTCGCCGGCCGTCGCGCCCAAGGCCTGGACCAGGGCGGCTGCCTGATCGTCGTCGATATGCGAAGCACCGATTGCAACGGCAGACCCGATATCGCCATTAACCGCATGGAAGAGGGCGGCGGCTGTATCTTCCACCGTCCGGTCACCCGCATGAAAGCCGTATTCCGAGGCCCGGTAGAGGAACTGCTCGACACTTGTATGGCCGCTGATCACGTCACCGGTCGTGGCGCCCAAAGCCTGGACCAGGGCCGCAGCCTGATCGTCGTTGATATGCGAGGCACCGATTGCAACGGCAGACCCGATATCGCCATTGACCGCATGAAAGAGGGCGGCGGCTGTATCTTCCACCGTCCGTTCACCCGCGTTAAAGCCGTATTCCGAGGCCCGGTAGAGGAATTGCTCGACACTTGTATGGCCGCTGATGACGTCACCGGTCGTGGCGCCCAAGGCCTGGACGAGAGCCGCGGCCTGATCGTCGTCGATATGGGAGGCACCGATCGCGACGGCAGACCCGATATCGCCATTGACCGCATGGAAGAGGGCGGCGGCTGTATCTTCCACCGTGCGGTCGCCCGCATGAAAGCCGAACTCCGAAGCCCGATAGAGGAATTGCTGGACACTATCATGACCATTGATGACGTCACTCGCAGTCGTCCCGACCGCATGTGTCCAGGCAGCAGTGTTCTTGTTGCTGATATGATCGGTCGCGATTTCGACAAGCGGCGCGAAGTCACCGGTTTCGACTGCGTCTATCACGCCCGGACCGTACTCAACGATATCTTCTAGGATATCGACCGCTTGATCGCTCAGAAAGCTTCCGGTTGTTGTCGCATCGGTGATGAGACGTCCCACACCACTGCTTTCAAAAGATCCCACCACGCTGCCAATGTCCGTAAAATCGGACTGGAACGCTGTGCTTGATAAATCGCCAAAATTCACGCCCTCATGAACTTCGAAGGTGCCGTCAAATCCGTTTGCCCCATCGAACGCTTCCGCGTTTTCGAAGTCCTTTGTCTTGGTGAGATCGTTGTTTAGCGCAAGTGTGGTTCGTGCACCTCCAATAAGGATACCGCCAATATCGCCTTCCTCTATTGCAAAGGCCGTATCGACGGCTGGTGCTGCAGCAGTGATGCCGTATGCGCCCGCGACAGTGGCAGCAGTCGACAATCCGTTACGCAGGGAAATCTGGTCGTTGGCAGCATCATAGACAAACTTGGTGACGGCACCGGCAATCGCGGCGGGTGGAAAGAATGTCCCTGCGATCATCAATGCGGTGCTGGCAAAACCAAGCCAGGACAGCTTCGTCCGGATTTCTGGGGCGATGTATTGAAGAGACGATATCATCCCGTCTTCGTTAAACGTGTAGATCGACTCAAGTTCGTCGGAATCACCTTTGAGATTGACCTGACCAAGAATGCCGCCGTAGTCGTCACGTGCGACAAGCTTCTTGCCATCCGGCGTATCGAGGAGATCCCATCCTTCGCCCTCGAGGGCAACGGTATCGAATTCGTGGGCTTCATCATCACCTGCCCACATCCATGCCGCAGCGCTGTCCTCCAGACTAAAATCACCTCTGAAAGTGTCATTGATCTGGATGTAGTCGTTGTCCTTGCCCGCCTTGACCAAGGTCTTTTTCAATACGCCTGCGAGAAGAAAGGTATCGTCATCGTCTCCGCCATGGATTTTGGAATCTAGAACGAAGGACCCTTCTTCAGCGATGAAAGTGTCGTCATCGTCGCCCACTCTTATCTTACCGTCGGCGAAAATGGCTCCACTTCCGATAACCACCGCGTCTTCACCATCCCTCCCATTGACAAAAACGCCGATAGAACGCGAGCCGCCGTGTGCGGTGAATTTTCCATCTGTATCATCGAACTGAACTTCGCTGTTTTCAAGGGTCGCGCCGTAAAGAACATCAAGTTGCGCAGCGGCAGCGTCCTCAGCGACGAACTTAAGGTTGCTCGTGGTCCCGGAGCCTACGACAACGGCGGTTTCGCCCTCATCGGCATCGATATTGATGTCGCGATTGACCCCCTGTAGAGCGAGTAACGTCGCATTTCCTTCCCGGATTTGGCGATCAAGCAGTGTCAGCCCAACGATCCTTTCGCCAAAAATCGCAGTCGAACCACTCTTAGAATTGACCGAGACATTGCTGACTTCCCGCAGGTTGCCGGTCACGTCACCTTGGCCAGTGTCAACACTGACATTGTCACTTCCAACAAAGACCACGTTGAAATTACCCACACCGCTCACGTTTTCAACGCGCGCGCCATCAACGTTGTAAACAATTACATCCGCACCCGTTAAAAGCTCGGGATTGCTTGTTTCAAATATTTCACGAAGAAAGACATCTTTCCCACCGAGGCCTCTATCGGAGTAGTCCTTAGTTCCAACCAAAAAATTATTGTTAAGGCGACCGGTATCAACTCTCGGCAACTCATATTTTTTCTCAAAATTCAATATATGCATTACGGTTTCAAATGCTTTATCTCGATCTGGATTCGCGTCGCTCCACAATGCATCCTTTTTGTTGAATTGATTTCCAAACAGACCAGTCACATCTTGTGCAGGTTTTATTTCGTACCATTTGTCACTATATACAATACTTGGACTATTCCCACTTCTGTCTCTTTTCTTCTTATAGTCAAAGTAACTTAAATTAGCCCCCGAATCTAAATTTTCTTTTCTGTACCCCATACTTCTTATGATCGATTTAGGGCCTAAATTATCTATTATGAAGTTGAGAAATTCAGAATCCTCTTCATTCTCCAAAGTATTTGAGACAAATTTCAGCTCTTTTGTAGCAGGATTGAAACGCAGTTTCAGATCAGGGTGTTGTCTCTGGGTCCACCCGATGAGAAGTGCGAAAAATGCGTTGGTATCACCCTGGGCAAGTGTATTCAAAGCAGCAAATTGGTCGTCACTTGGACCTGTGGCCAGATCAAAACCACGGTCAAGTGTTACCTTGATCTCGTCAAATGTCTGACTTGTAATATCACGAAGCCTTGCTTCGCCCTCTGATATGACTTCAATACGTCCGCTACCGGCCGTCACCACCGCTTCAGCCTGCGCCAGGAGGGCTGGGTCGGCAGTGATTTTGCTGAATTGAGCTTCGCTGATCAGACCAGTACTGAGCCATTCGGACAGTTTTGCAAGGGCGGCAGCGTTCGGAACAATGATCGGCGGTTCGGGATCAGGGGCGCCTGCCGTGAGGCTTGTGTTGTTTGCTGCAGAGATGTTTTGTGAGTTCTGATAATTGCCGGTGATTTGATTGGCCTGAAGGGCAGAATCAAAACCGGACGAAAGCGCGGCAGCATCCCCGTCTTCCAGGGTCGCGGTGACGGGGGCGGCTGTTGTGTCGGTCGGAGGCCAAAGGTTAGACATTTCACTTCCCTTTATGCTTACAGCCGAAAGACCCTGCGGCGGTCTCATTCAAAGACTTTGCGGGCTGTGCGAGCAGTGCAAACACTAGCAGTCCAAACTGACGAGAGGCTTACAACGCGTTTTGTAGTGCCCGGACCAGTCACCCCGCCAACCGCCTTGTTCATCCTCGGTCAGGTTGCTGTAAGCGATCGCTGCTATCGTCAGACCGGAAGGTTTCGCATGAAACAAATGGAGGCACCGCAGTGAGTGAATTCAATATTCCAGCGGGATTTGAAGGCCTTATCTCCCAAGATCCCCGCACCGAAGATCCAAATCGGCTCGATGAACTCGATTTCGAAAAGTACTTTGAAGATCAAGAGCGGGAGCGGAAGAAAATCAAAACGCCGGAGTGGATCAGACTCCACAAGGCCATTTATCGCAGTAAGCCGGACCCAGTCGGCGAGGGACCTGAATACGGACCGGCAGAAAGGGCCGTTGGATCTATTCTCTTCAGCCTCTACACGAAGAACGGTTTGCCGACCGACAAGGTCGAGCGCCAACTCTTTATCGATCTGAGCGGTGGCGCGGAGAAGCAGGCTGAAGCGATCGTCGAGGCGGCCAAGTATTCTCCGCCAGACAGATTCTCCACGGAAACATTCAAAGAATACGGAATGAGTCAGGAAGCGGCTGAAGTTGCCCAGGCTCTCGCAATCGACCTGATCAGCGACGGGTTCCATCCTGCGGTTGCTTGGACAGCGGTTTGGCAGACCTTCGCGAAAGGTGCATCAACCGGCGGCTTCACGGGCGGCGTTGTCTCATTGATCGAAGAATTGCGGGATCGTGGGAACAAGGTGCCTGAAACGATCGCGAGGCAGTATCAGGTCGTCGATGGTGTTGCGCCGGGCTTCTCAAATGTCGAGCCACTGGTTTCACCGGGGCAGGGCATTCTCATCTCCAAAAAACTCCCTTCGCAATTGAAAGAAGCCGCTGAGTTCGAGATTAAGCTAGCGGATGGAAGGGCCTTGAGCACAACGATCGCGCTTCAAAGTGGTGAAAAGGCGTACTTTGCAAATGGTGAGGATCGACAATTCATCAAACTTGAACAAACGGGCGAGATTTTCGACATCACCGGGACATCTCTATTCAGTGCGCGCCTGCTGAGCGTTGAATATGATGCATTCGGAAACCCTGCTTACCTGATAAACGATAACCTGCCGCCCTTTGAACCAGTCGCAGATATTCGCCTCAGCCCTGAGGCCGATGTCCCGGGTACTCCATACGATGCAAACTCAAGCGACGTATTGTCAAAGCTCATAGACAGCGGTGCTGATATAGACGTCGTAACGCTTGCTGATGGAACCCGGGCGCGGACCTTTGTGAAAACCGACTCTGATGGCCATCAAACCGCTTCTTTGGTCGCGCTTGAATTGAACGGAGAAGAGTTTGTTTTTGATCGTTTGAACAGCCACCAGCCCAAATTGCCCCGATCCGTGGTGATCCGTAATGATGATGGCTTGCCGGTGATCGCGGCTTTGAGTGATCTCACGCGCGCCGACACCGGCGAAAGTTTGGCAACCATATTTCGACCTGGTGACGTAACACGTCAGGAAATCGAGGGCGGGGCAAGCGTTCTTTATGGTGAAAACGGCGACGGCGAAAAATATGCTCTGTCGCTCAGTAGATCGGGCGAACCGCAACTTTTCCGCACCGATGGCGGTTACCCCAGAACGCTGATCGAAGACATTTTCGAAATCCGCAACAGGTGGTCTCCATCGGACACTGGGGATGGCGACTCCGCTAGCCTCTTAAACCCTGAGGACGTACAAAAAGCCAGTCTGCTCAACGAAGTGAACGGGGACACGTCCCCATAACCAACTTAAACATGTTTTTCACCTGGTCAGCTTTACGTCAGCTTTGGGTGATAATAAGATTTATCGAGGTTCAGATAACCGAACGCTAGAAAGCACCTGTTATGTCCAACACGATACCAAATGTTGGTGCAATATCGTCCGTCGGTGCGGATATCGATCGCGCGGATGGCGCAGACCGGCTGTCGAACGAAGCAGCGGCGTTGGATTTTGAAAGCCGCCTAAAGGAAAGCGGCGGGCAGGATACACTCTTCACAAATGCATCGGATATTCCGGAAGCCATACCACTGCAAGGTTTCCCCAATGCTGCCATCATCAAAGATGCAGAAAGTTGAGATTCGTATTCCGCTAAATGCTATCGCTCGTGACGATGTGGTGGGCGGAGCCGTTGATCTGTCAAAAACCTCTCCGCGCTTGGCAAGCCAGGTACAAGCTTTTTCCGAAACGAAATCTCCCCAGGTCTTGATCAGTCCGGAGGTTCTGGAAGCGCTCATGAGGGTCCGTCATTCGGCACCGCAGCCATCCATCAATGGCTGGCGTTTTCAACCACAGCTGGTTGTGGGAACTGATAATGTCGGGAGGGCCGGTTTCACGCTCCTTGGCAGAGACATTGCGATCTCCGGACGAGTGGATCAGCAGACGGATGGCGTGGCGCGGGCAGTTCTCTCCTACACATCGAGCAACCAGGGAATGCAGTCATTCCGTGGCACAGTATCGGTTTCCCAACGTCCGCAAGGTCTGATCGTTAGGGCCCCCAACGGTGTAGAACACACTGTTCCGAAGGACCTGGCCGACCAGATAACCTTGCTGGTGTCACTTCTTTGAACGCAACTGTCATCAGGCGGGATGCATTGTCCGATCTATTGAAAAGACAGCCTGAAAACCGCTCCAACCCCCTCGCGCTCAACGTAACTGACCGCTCCGTTGTGCTTCTTCATGATATCCGAGACGATGGACAATCCGAGACCGGCCCCGCCATCTGTTGGCCTTCTGCCTTGGCTGAACCGACTGAAAATTCGTTCAACATCGTCCGGCGGCACACCACGTCCTTGATCAATGACTTCAATCTCGCGGTTTTGCGTTACGTGAACAACGACGACGCTGTTAAGCGGAGAATGTGCAATAGCGTTTTCAACTAAGTTGCTCACGGCTTCGAAAGCAAGCTCGCTATTGCCATACGCGGGTACAGGATAATCGGCGCCCGACAGTTCCAACTGTCTGCCTCTATGGATTGCAAGTGGTGCGAGACTTGCTACGACATCAAGCGCGAGCGCCGAAAGATCAATGCGCGAATCAACTTCAAACTCCGAGCGCGCCGCGCGGGCCTTTGACAGGAGCTGACTGATCAGACGGCTCATCCATTCTATGTCATGGCGGATATCGTTCCGGTCCAGGATCCCGTCAGAACCACTGACCCGCGCGGTTAAAACCGCAAGCGGGGTTCGAAGTTGATGGGCCGCATCGGACGCAAAGCGCTGTAGCTCCGCATGACTCGCCTCGTTGCGGTCGAGGACAGCGTTGATCGCCTCAACCAAAGCAAGCATCTCCTCCGAGGGGTTATCCAAGATCAGTCTTTTGCCGGGTGCATCCCCATTAAAGTCCGACAATTGACGAATTAAATCAGCGACTTCCGATTTCATAGCATTGATCAGCGCAGACTAGTTGAGACGAAATCGACTGTTATGAGATATATCCTGTAATACGCGGTCTTTCCGTTCGCGAACGAGTGAAGTCATTTGCAAAACGCTGAATCAGCTCTTTGGATGAAACTATAATAGAGTGAAGTTCCATGTCTTCCCATCACTGCTTTTTCTCAAAATGTGAAGCGGCGATATCATTCGTGTTCAAAAAACGAAGTGTTGAAATCCTTCCAGACCTCTGGCGCTAAGATTCTGACAAACATAAAAAGTATTTGATTTTTATGATTTGAATTCCTTGCCGAAGGATTGTCGGATGAGCGATAGGCGTGCTGTCTCAATCAGGAAGTACAAAGTGAGTAGCTTTCGCCTTTGTAAAACATGGTTGATGATATCCATTGCCGTTTCACTAGGAGGATGTGCCAGCACTTTGAATACGGCTGGAAACTCCGAAACTAGGAAAATTGCCTCCACCAAGAAAAAAGATGATTTGGGAACCCTGAAACGCGTCGCTGTCCTGACTGCGAAAGCCGGCGATCTCGGTCGCGCAGAGAACGTCTATTCCAAATTAATAGAGCTTGAGCCTGGATTGGCCTCTCATCATGTTGGACTTGGAAAGGTTCAGCTCAAACAGGGCAAAATTGGATCGGCCAAGCGTTCCTTTGCTTACGCGGCGTCGCTTGAACCACAAAATATGTCAGCAAAACTTGGAAATGCCCAAGCGCTTCTGGCGCAGCGTGATAACTCCGCAGCAATGCACGCATTTAACAATCTGCTGGAAGTTCAGCCATCAAACGTGAAGGCCTTGATTGGATACGGCGTTTCACTCGACAATTTGAAGAGGCATAACGAGGCTCAAGAGATCTATCGCAAAGTACTGAGCGTTGACGCAAATAATCGGTCGGCGAGGAATAACCTGGGGCTTTCCCTCGCTCTTACGGGTGGCTTCGATGAAGCGATCGAGCTTTTGACCGAATTGACGAAAGAACGCGATTCAATTCCCCGCTTTCGGCAGAATTTAGCAATAGCCCTCGCCTTGAGTGGCGACACAAAAAGGGCATCATCTATGGCTGCTGTGGATCTTTCCAGGGACCAGGTGGCCGAAAACATGCGTGCGTTGGCAATCGTACGCGAACAGAAGCAGGCTGTTGTCGATAAAGCGCGAACAGCGGAAGGGGCAAATGGGTGATGATCGCCTCTTGCAAACAATACAATCATACCAATGGCGAACGGAAGTGAGCATGGAATCTATCGCAGATCCCTGCAAAAGGTTAGCGCGTTTGGTGCAGCTAATTCTGACTTTCAGCGTCCTGGCATCTCTGGTTTTGTTGGTTTCGCAAAAACCGGCTTTCGCGAAGGACCGCAAGATCGTCATCGATGTTGCAGAAGGTCAAACCATAAGGCTCCCAAAACCGGCAGCCACTGTTTTCATTGCTGAACCAAGCATTGCAGACATTCAAACACCCTCGAACGAAACATTTTTCGTGTTCGGTAAGTCACCTGGCACGACATCTTTGTTTGCCCTCGATGAGGAGGGTGTCTCCATTTTTTCCGCTGATATCATAGTCAAGCGGTCAACTGACGTCCTCCAGGTCTTGCGCGAGCAAGTCGGCAACTTCGATTTTCATATTTCCTACACACCCAACGGCGCGATCCTGAGTGGCGTTGTACCCAACGCCGAGACTGCCGAAACCGCGCGGGCGATTGTGGCTCAATATCTCTCTGATGGTGCAGAGCTGATCAACAGGTTAAAAGTTGTCGGCAAGCTCCAAGTGAACATTCAAGTAAAGATTGCCGAAGTCTCTCGAACAATAACCAAAGAACTCGGCTTCAACTGGGATGCTGCCTCCGAGTTTGGTGATTTTGCTTTCGGCCTCGGCACGGGTCGTACTGCGATAGATGCCGCGGGCGGTCTCATCCCTTCGCCAACCGGAGCTGGATCGCTGTTCGGCAGCCGCAACACCGCTTCGTCATCTGTGTCGGCTGTGATTGACGCACTCGCTGAAGATGGTTTGATTTCCATATTGGCGGAACCGAACCTGACAGCCGCATCCGGTCAATCAGCCAATTTTCTTGCCGGTGGTGAATTCCCGATTCCCATCAATCAGGGCGATGGACAGATTTCCGTGGAGTTTCGACGCTTCGGTGTCAGCCTCAACTTTGTTCCAACAGTGTTGTCCGACAACACAATCAGCATCAAGGTAACGCCTGAGGTGAGCGAACTCTCCACGCTCGGCGCTATTGAAACCGACGGATTTGCGATTCCCAGCATTACGACGCGGCGCGCCGATACGACCGTTGATATTGGAAGTGGCGAAAGCTTCGCGATTGCCGGACTTGTCAGCAATAATATTCAATCCTCGATCCAGAAGTTTCCCGGCCTGGGCGATATCCCTGTCCTGGGCACGCTGTTCCGCTCAACTGATTTTCAGCGCGAACAGACCGAACTGGTTATCATCGTAACGCCGTACATCGTTAAACCAACGCCGCAAACCAATCGGCTGGACGCACCGACGGATCTGATCGAAGCACCGACGGACCTGGAACTCTTGCTATTCAGCAGCCTGACCAAAACAAACAAGCGACGCAAAGCCCTGCGACTGAGGGGCGATGCGGGCTTCCTTCCGGAATAAAGAGCTGTGATATCTTCTTTGAGAAACACTGCCATCATCGTCTTCTCGAGCTTCCTTGTCGCGTGCAGCAGCACATCGGACCCGCTGTTTTTCGCGGAACCGGTGGTGCCTGCCAAGATCATGATTGAGCGAAAGACCGGGCAGTTAGTATTGCCGTATTCGGGAGGGCATGCAGGCCTGAGCCATCGTTCGCTTCACAGATTGCGAGCGTTCGTTCTTGCATTTTCAGAAGGCGATATCGATTCAACCCACCTGGCAATCACACTCCCCGGCGGGAAACCCCGGAACGATATCGGCAGGGTTCTAAGGGACCTGCGCATTCCGTCGGACAACGGCGTCTGGCTCAATTCAAACAATCGGCATTCCCGGCAGATTATCGTTGATGCCGAACTCTATAAAGCAATACCCCCCGATTGCCGCCCCCGTTCGATCAAAGGGGCGCAGTTCAACAATAATGACGGCGACATCGATATCGGGTGTTCAAATGTTGCCAATCTTGCGCGGGCCGTCGTCGACAAGAAGGACCTTGTCGGTCGTGACTTTGCCGAATTATCGAGAGGCGAACGCGCGACTGACGCCTTCGCGCCACAACCCGGCTCCGATACAGGCGAAGCGAATTAGGGTATCTCGCTCAACTCCGCGACCGGTCAGGTTCACGTAAGCATCATTTCTTAAGCTTTCCCAATGGCCTCGGCTTTTTCAGGTCTTGGCGAAACTTAAAATTGGCAACCCGATTGCGTAGGAGACCATTATGGAGTTACCTCCAATTCCGCCGGTTGGCGCGGGCGAAGACATCAACGATTTTGTAAACGACATCAAGAGCAAGCAACTGGCAGCGAGTATCGACACTACTGCTCGACGGCTACAATCCCAGTCTATTACAGATAATACTTACGACAACATTATCGCAAGAAATCAGTTTACGCAGGAGCGGTACGCCGGAGATCCCGATGCACAAGCCAATTTCGAAGCGGCGCTCGATAATGCCACACCTGTCCTGAGTAGTGCAGAGGCCTTCGAAATCGCATCCGGAATAGCAGGTGTGGCAACCGCCAAAAATCAGGTGACGGAGGGCAATGGCTTATCCGCGGACGAAGCCGCCATCATCGCTGAACAATTCAATACGAACGATGCCTTCAGAAACGCCTACCTCAGTAGCGCCGTCGAAACATTCGGAGAACTCGGTTTCGAAACCGATGAAGACTTCGTGACATCCAATGTTCTCGGCCTGATTGATCAAGCGCAATCGACCTAAAAGCCATTCTATGCACCCGGTGGGGAAGGGCGCGCCATATCCCGCGTTCTTTTTCACCGGTGCATTGGGTTACATAACCGCAGAATTCCAACTCCCCAACGTTATTGTGCTGCCATTAAGGCCCTGGCCGTCGCATCAAAATGCGCCTTGCCGATGAACTTGCCCGCGCGCAGATCGTTGTAAAGCATCCGGGAGAGCAGGCTATCCTGGTAGATTGGAATCCCAAAGGCCTGAGCCTCGCGAAGCATCTGTACGGATCGCTCGCCAGCACTTCTGGAGACAATCAGCGGAACGTGCGTGTCATCTTTCACATAACGAACGCCGATCGCAATACCGCCACCGAAGATTAAGACCGATGCCTGTCTGACGCCGATCTTGCGTGCTGTCGCCATCTCTTTGCGAATGCGTTTATGGGCTGCCTTAATCTTCGGGTCGCCCATCATGGATTTGATTTCCTGCTTCATTTCGCTTTTTGTCATTCGCATATCGCGCTGGAACAGCCATTGCTGAATAATGATGTCCAACGCGCCTGCAATGACAAAAACGATCAGGGCAACCACAGCGGTTTTCATGATCAAATAGGCAAAACCGCCAGCCGTGCAGTCAAGACCGCATTGCGGTAAACGCACAAGCTCGTTCGCCGTGTTGGAGTTAACGAGTGCTATCGCGGCGACCAGGGCGATAATCTTGACCAACGACTTCACGAGTTCCGTGAGACTTTTAATGCTCCAGATTCTCTGCAACCCCTCCGAGGGATTAATGCGGTCCATCTTGGGAATCAGCGGTTCTATTGAAAAGATGATGCCGCGGTTCGTCAGGATGTTGGCGACGAATCCGGCTACAATCAGCATAATGAAAAAGGGCCCGAGATTTTTCACCAACCCAAGCGTCAAGGTCGTCCCGATCTGACGCATCGCATCATCAAACGGCGCATCGAACAGGCTGGTCGACAGTATCATCACCTGCTGAAACGTTTCGATTGTTGCCGAAAAATTCAGCCAGACATAAGCAATCGCGCATCCAAGCCCAAGGGTCATGACGAAATCATTACTCTTGGCAAGCTGCCCTTTCTGGCGCGCGTCCCGCAGTTTTTTCTGAGACGCGGGGAGGGATTTTTCTTCAGTCGAACTGTCGCTCATCACTCAAATCCAATCTTTTGGCTGAGCAGGTGAAGCGAGGCGACCTCAAGGGCGAGGTACTCAACGAAAAAGAGCGTGTAGAGTAGGAGCAGGATACAGAACAAAAAGTTTTTGATCGTTGAAGAAACGTCTGCGGTTGCGATCTTCGGTGAAAAGCGGCCTACAGCGGCGACGGAGAAATCCGTCAGGAAGAAGATCAGAATAAACGGCCCCGCGATCACGAAGCCAACCGTGAAGATGTAGTCCAAAGACTTGCTGATGAGGTCGAACACACCATCATCGAAGCTCGGAAAGAAGACCAGTAGAGGCCAACTCTCATAGCTCTTATAGACAATGTCAGCGACCAATCGCAGGCCATCGGCTGAAACGAAAAGAGTAATGGTCACAACGGCTAGCAGATTGCTGATGACACCAGTCTGGCCTTGCCCGCCTGGCTCCTCAAAATCAGCGTTGGTGATCCCGCGCTGACTATCAATGTATTCGCCCGTTGTCTGGATTGCCCAGAAGGGAAAAGACAGCAACAAGCCGAGCACCACACCTATTATGAACTCCTTGGCCGCGAGTGCCGTCAGTTCTAGATTGTCGAACTGAGCAGGTCCTACAAACCCCTCCCGTGCCGCCGGCAAGATCGGCAGCATTATTGCAATGGCAAATCCGGCACGAACCGGGTTACCGATCTGAGCACGCGTGAAAACCGGAAGAATAATTGCGATCCCGAACGCCCGCGCCATCATCATTCCAAGCACAAGCACATAGCGAAAGACCTCAAGCATAAACGGCTCTAGAACCACGAAGAGGGGTTGTATGGGACCGAAAACCATCGATCTTTTCGCTATTTCGATTAACGGGTTAACATTGGAAACGTCGTGAACATCAGTTCAGCGTGAGCGATCAGCGGAGCAACAAAAAACGGCGCCGAGATTGCAAGAACGAGAAGAACAACGAAAAGCTTGACCGCTTGGGGAAGGGTCTGATCCTGAATCTGAGTTGCCGCCTGGAAAATACCGATAGCAAGGCCAACTGCGACCGCCGCGCCAAGCGGCGGCAGGGCAATCAACATGAACAGATAGAGAGACGTCGTCAGATTAGAGATAATCGTTGCATCTTCCATCATCGTCTCCTTCTATCTGAAAGCCAGCTCAGGCATAGGACAGCACGAGGCCCTGGATGAGGCGGGTCCATCCTTCAATTGTGATGAATAAAAAGAGCTTGAAGGGCGTAGAAATGAGGGTGGGCGACACCATCTGCATTCCCATGCCCATCAGAATTGTTGTCACTACGAGATCGATTGCGACGAACGGCAGGTAAAGCATGAAGCCGATCTGAAAAGCGCGCTTCAGTTCGGCAATCAGAAACGATGGAATCAAAATCGTGAAATCATCTGCCGACACCTCACGAGGGATGTTTTCGTCCCAAATCCGGTCCGTCGCCGCGACAAAGAATTCGCGATCTTCTTCCGTAGTAAGGCGTTGCAGAAAATTCTGAACCGGCCCTTTGGCAATA
>JBCDCZ010000029.1:0-25238 GCA_039180865.1 Pseudomonadota bacterium
CGATGCGCTGAGGCGCATCGACAAGCTCAAGTCCTGTGGTTGCGCTGAGGCGCGCCGCCTCGCTCACGATTTCACTATCGACAGCAAGCGTTGAGACACCATGATTGCCGTCGAGAAGGTGATTGTAACGTTGGATCAGCGCGGAATTACCGGCCATTATCGGCTTTACGATCAACTCGCCCCGCGCGATTTCGCTTGTCAGTGCGAATATGAGGCCTTCTTCGGCGCGACGGAAGAATTCGAGCGCGATCCTGTTGAAGGCTTCAATCGCCGCAATGAAGATGTTGGTGTCGATATAGACCTGTTCATGGGTGAGCCGGTGCATCGTGCCTCACTCGAAAGTCTTGCGCGGGTCTAGGGCATCGCGCACGGCTTCGCCGATAAAGATCAATAAACTCAACATAAGGGAAATAATGAAGAAGGCGCTGATGCCGAGCCATGGCGCCTGTAATTCGTCCTTACCTTGGCGCAGCAGTTCGCCAAGTGATGGCGAGCCCGGTGGCAGGCCGAAACCAAGGAAGTCGAGCGACGTGAGTGTCGTAATCGATCCGTTCAAAATAAACGGCATGAAGGTGATGGTGGCGACCATCGCATTAGGCAGAAGATGGCGCCACATAATCGTCAGATTGGAAACCCCGAGCGCGCGGGCTGCGTTAACATATTCAAAGTTACGGGCGCGCAGGAACTCTGCACGCACGACCCCGACAAGAGCTACCCAGGAAAACAGGAGCAGGATTCCAAGCAGAACCCAGAAACCGGGTGTAATCACCGACGCAATGATCAGGAGGAGATAGAGCTGAGGGATCGATGACCAGATCTCGATGAAGCGTTGAAAGAGGAGATCCGTCCAACCGCCGAAATAGCCTTGAACAGCGCCAGCCGCGACACCGACGACTGAAGAAAACAATGTCAGTGTGAGGCCGAAGAGGACAGAGATCCGGAACCCGTAAACAATCCTGGCAACGACGTCGCGTCCCTGGTTGTCCGTTCCAAGCCAGTTGAGATTGCCGAATGTACAGTTCTTGTCCTCAGTGCCATCCGGGAATTTGTTGCAGGCTTCTTCGCGTGTCAGCATAAAGGCTGGCGGTGATGGAGCCGGCCTCGGGATGTTTTTGTTCACCGTGCGATAGGAGTAACGCACAGGCGGCCAGATCATCCAGCCATTCGCTTCGATCTCATCCTGGATAAAAGGGTCTCTGAAGTCGGTAATCGCGAGAAAGCCGCCAAACTTCTCCTCGGGATATTCGACCAAAACCGGGAGAAGGATTTCGCCTTTGTAGCTCGCGATAATCGGTTTGTCGTTGGCGATCAGCTCTGCAAAAAATGTAACCAGAAACAGCGCGCAAAAAATCCACAACGACCAATAGCCACGTTTATTGGCGCGAAAATTCTCCAGCCTGCGACGGTTGAGAGGGGACAGGAACGGGCGCTTTTCCCGCACGTGGCTTGGCGATCGCGCATCCATCGCTAAACATCCCTCGTTTCGAAATCAATTCTCGGATCGATCAGCATGTACGTGACGTCCGAAACCAGATTCACGATCAGACCCATGAGAGAAAAGATATAGAGTGTTGCGAAGACGACGGCATAGTCGCGGTTGAGGACGGATTCAAAGCCGAGCAAACCGAGCCCGTCGAGAGAAAAGATAACTTCGATCAGAAGCGAGCCTGTAAAAAATGCGGTGATGAAAGCGCCCGGGAATCCAGCAATGATGATGAGCATGGCGTTGCGAAAGACGTGACCGTAGAGAACGCGGCCTTCTGTCAATCCCTTGGCTCTTGCTGTGACGACATATTGCTTTCGGATTTCGTCGAGAAACGAATTCTTTGTCAAAAAGGTTGTTGTAGCGAACGCCGATAGGGCAAGTGCTGTGATCGGCAGCGCCAGATGCCAGAAATAGTCTCCTATCTTTTCGTACCAGGTGAGGTCTTCCCAGTTATCAGACGCCAGACCTCTCAAAGGGAACCAGTCAAAGAACTCACTGCCCGCGAAGAATACGATCAGCAAGATCGCGAAAAGGAAGCCTGGGATAGCATAGCCGATCACGATAACGGTCGATGTCCAGACATCGAACCGGCTGCCATCATGAACCGCCTTGGTAATTCCCAACGGAATTGATATGCCGTACTGCAGGAGCGTGAGCCAAATCCCAAGCGATATGGAAACCGGGAGTTTTTCGATGATGAGATCGATAACCGACACATCCCGGAAGTAGCTGTCTCCAAAATCGAACCGGATGTAGTTCCAAACCATGAGCGCAAAGCGTTCGAGTGGCGGTTTGTCGAAACCGAACTGCTTTTCAAGTTCGGCAATAAAGGCAGGATCGAGCCCCTGAGAGCCGCGATACTTGGACGTGAGATCGTCCGCGCCGAGGTTTTGATTGTTGAAGTCGCCACCGCCACCGCCAACGCGGTCAGCGGCACCTCCGGCGGCACCGGTCAATTCGGCGATTGTTTTCTCGACGGGTCCGCCCGGCGCGAATTGGATTACAATGAACGAAATCGCCATTATCCCGAGCATGGTCGGGATAATGAGAAGCAAACGCCGCAGAATGTAGGCAGCCATGGAGGTCTCCGTCAGGCACCCGAATGGCGCCTTTGCGACTCAGGACGGGATGCGTTGATTAGAGTTTAGCCGCCTTTTCCTCATCGAACCACCATGTGGACAAGAATGGGAACCCATAATCCGGTTTCTTACCCTCAGGAAAGCTGAACTTGTTCCAGTAAGCGACCCTATGATCCTCGATATGCCAATTAGGGATCGTGAAGAAATAGGCTCTCAACACCCTGTCGAGGGCTCGGGCAGCCGTTTCCATTTCTTCGCGGGATTCGGCATTTTCCACTTTCTCGATCAAATCGTCGACGACCTTCATCCTGACGCCGGATAGATTTCCGCTCGCCGGAATGTCGGCAGCTTCTGACGAGAAGACTTGACGGAATCCAGTAAGCGGTGTGGCCGAAAAGCGTCGAGCCCGACCGAGCACGTCAAAGTCGAAATTGTTCAGCCGTTCCTGATACTGTGCTGGATCGACAAGTCGGATAGAGGCTTCGACGCCAATGGCTTCTAGGCTCTGAATGAACGGTGATAGAACACGTTCGAAGGTGGCCGACCGGATCATGAACTCAAGCGTGAGGCGTGTACCGTCCGGTTTGACCTGGACACCGTCTTTTCGTTCCCAACCGGCTTCTTTCAAGAGCTCTGCTGCTCGTTTCAGTTTTTTCCTGTCACGTCCGGTCCCGTCGGAGATTGGCGGGATGATGGCTTCGCCGAAAACCCTTGGATCGAGTTCATCGCGATAGGGTTCCAAAAGGGCAAGTTCGTCTCCGACTGGTTTGCCGACAGCTTCATAGGTCGACGTCGCGAAATTTGAGTGAGAGCGGGCATAGGCGTTGAAGAAATATGTCTCGTTGATCCACTCATAATCGAAAGCAAGGCCAATCGCTTCGCGTGTTTTTGCGTCGGAGAATTGTGGACGCCTGGAGTTGATAAAGAACGCTTGCATGATTGCGCTCTTTTCACTGGGGAACAGTGTCTTGATGACCTTTCCGGTTTTCACAGCATCAAAGTCGTATTTCTGAGCCCAGTTTTTGGCCGTATCTTCCAAACGGAAATCAAGAACACCTTTTGTGAACGCCTGGAAAGCCACCAGGTGTTCGCGATAGAATTCGATACGGATCGTGTCGAAGTTGCCTTGACCGACATTGATTGGCAAATCTCTGCCCCAATAAGTGTCGACGCGGTCGTATTCGATGAATGTCCCGGGTTTAAAATTGCCGACCTTGTAAGCGCCAGAGCCGAGGATCGGATCCATCGTGTTACCGGCGAAGTCCTTGTCAGCGAAGTAGGCCTTGGAAAAGATTGGAAGGCTTGCAGCAGAAAAAGGTTCAATGATCGATTGATTGCCATCGAACGTGAATTGAACAGTGCGCTCATCCAGCGCTTTCGCGCCCACAAAGTTCTTCAGAGAAAGTCCGATGGTCGGGTGGCCTTGTGAGGTGTCAGTGAGCGTTTCGACCGACCAGACAACATCGTCCGCCGTCATTTTGGTACCGTCATGGAACGTTACGCCATCGCGCATACGGTAAGTGAACACATTGGTGTCTTCCGAGACGTCAATTGTTTCTGCAACAAGACCGTAGACGGAATCGGGCTCGTCAGCCGTCCCGGCAAGCAGACTGTCGAAGCAGACCTCAATGCCGATCGGGCCGTCACCTTTGGCCGCAAAACCGTTCATTGTGTTGTAGGTTTGCGGGTTCTGGTTGTATCCCCAACTTCCCGGAACGAAAGCGAAGCGGCCACCGCGTGGTGCGTTGGGATTAACATAATCCAGGTGTTTAAAGTCAGGTCCGTATTTCAAGTCTCCAAAAACTGAAAGGCCGTGCAATCCACTGCGTCCTGCCGCCCAAGCGAAAGGTTGCACCCCCGTCGCCAGTGCAACAGCGGCGACGCCTTTCAAAAACTGTCGCCGCGTGGCCGTGCTTCGGAGAAAAGCCGGTCTTCTGTCCTGAATCATGAATGTCCTCCCAAATACAAACAACGCAGATTCTTAGGTAAGATAGACAGGTTTTTGCCTATTTCACAATGGCAAGCATCGCCTGGCTGCGCGTTCTTTTGCGAGAATAGTCAAGATTACCTTAGAATACATTCCAGTCTGACATTTTGCGCTAAATCCAAAGAAAAACCGCCCGGCAGGCGGGCGGTATTCGAAGATAGTTTTGATGAGATTTTGTGCTGGTGCTTACTCTGCAGGCGGAAGTGGTGCGGGCTCAGGCGAGAGCGACCGCATGTAGGCGATGAGATTGGCACGGTCATCCTGCTTGTTGAGGCCCGCAAAACCCATGCTTGTGCCGTCGATCCAGTCGCCCGGTTTCTTGAGGAAGCCGTAAAGCTCTTCGTAAGTCCAGGTCTTTCCCTCGCCATAAGCGACGAGTGCGCTTGAGTAGTTGAAGCCGTCAATGTTACCCATGGGACGGTTGACAATGTCGTAGAGCGCCGGACCAACCTTGTTGGCGCCACCTTCATCGAAGCTGTGGCAGGCGACACAGCGTCTTGCAACTTTCTCACCGGCAGAAGCATCTGCGCTGGCTAGAACGACACCGATCGGCTTGGCTTCTTCAACCGGTGCGTCAGCGCCCTCTCCAGAGGCGTCCGCGACTTCAATTTTGTAGCCTTTGACTTCCGGTTTCTTCACATAAAATGCTTTTTCCGCCAGGAAATTCAGGCCAAGCGCGACAAACAGCGCAAACAGAACGCCCATTGCGATTGTATTGAAACTGGGTATTGCCATAAAGCTGTGCTCCTTCTACCCCAACCGACCGAATAGCATCCGAGCACGTCCGCCATTCCTGCCGAAATTTGCCGGACCCTACGCGTATTTGTTTGCAAAAATCAACACGTACTAAGGTCGCGGAGCGCGGTTTCCGCCATTCACAGCGATGCGGTTGTTCGATGGTCACCATTTTACCACCAGGAATTCTCACAGCAGGTGTCATAGGCGCAGTCAGGCGGGTGCTTGCGCGCGACTAGGTGAACAGTTAAGACCTGCGCACCGAGAGCGCTTCTTGCCATACGAAATTCATGACCGATGTTCCGTTGATCTTAATTCCTGCCCGCATGGCGTCGACCCGTCTGCCGGGCAAGCCACTGGCTGATCTTGCCGGTAAACCAATGATTGTCAGGGTTTTGGAACGCGCTGAAGAAACCGCGATAGGCAGGGTCGTCGTCGCGACTGACAGCGAGGAAATCCGGTCCGCCGTGGTGAAGGCGAGGGGTGAAGCGGTTCTTACCAGTCCTGATCATACCAACGGCTCGGACAGAATCTTCGAAGCGCTCCAAATCCTTGATCCCAAGCGCGAGATAACAGCAATCCTTAATGTTCAAGGTGATCTGCCGACGATCGAACCAGTCGCAATCAGGGCTGCCTATGACGTCTTGCAGGATCCCGAAGTGGATATTGCAACGCTAGCAAGCGTCATCGTTGAGGAGGATGAGCAAACCAATCCGAATGTGGTGAAGATCGCGGGAAGTCCGCTTTCTGAAAGACGCCTGAGGGCGCTTTATTTCAGCAGGGCTACGGTGCCGTTCGGGGAGGGGCCGCTCTATCATCACATCGGTCTTTACGCCTACCGACGCAAAGCGCTCGAGACTTATGTATCCCTCGCGCCGTCGACACTGGAACGCCGGGAGAACCTGGAACAATTGCGCGCGCTTGAGGCTGGCATGCGCATCGATGTCGCGATTGTCGATGGTGTCCCACTCGGCGTTGATACACCGCAAGATCTTGAGCGCGCCCGCATGATGCTGGCGTAACGTGATACGGAAGTCTCGCAATGACCAACGAAAGTCGGCCGAAAATCGCATTTCAGGGGGAGTACGGCGCAAACTCCGATACGGCCTGCCGGGAGGCGCATCCCGAAATGGAGCCGCTTCCCTGTCCGACATTTGAAGATGCGTTTGCAGCTGTCGAAAGTGGTGAGGCGGAGCTTGCCATGATACCGATCGACAATTCGCTGGCCGGCCGGGTTGCCGATATCCATCATCTCTTGCCACAATCAAGCCTTCACATCGTCGGTGAGTTTTTCCTGCCGATTAATTTTCAGCTTATGGCGCTGCCGGGCGTATCGCTCGATGAGATCACCCATGTCTACAGTCACATTCACGCGCTCGGCCAGTGCCGGAATGTGATCCGGGATAACGGTTGGATCGGAATGGTTGCAGGCGATACGGCTGGCGCTGCCAAGAGGGTCGCGGAAAGCGGCGAACGCAGTGCGGCAGCGCTTGCACCGCGCCTCGCGGCGGACCTCTATTCCTTGTCGATTTTGAAGGAGGATGTCGAAGACGAAGCGCACAACACCACTCGGTTCGTCATCCTTGCACAAGAACCTAAAGTTCCGCCTGCAGGAACACCGGATTGTGTCACGTCCTTTGTCTTTCGCGTCCGTAATGTGCCAGCCGCGCTCTATAAAGCCATGGGTGGTTTCGCTACGAACGGCATCAATATGACCAAACTCGAAAGCTATCAATTGGATGGGAAATTCACCGCGACCCAGTTTTACGCCGAAATTGACGGCCACCCTGAGGAGCGCGGTGTGACGCTGGCACTTGAGGAATTGGGTTTCTTTTCAACCGAAATCCGTGTGCTCGGCACGTACGCTGCAAGCCCATTCCGCCGTTTCGGGCACCAGTGAGACGATACCGCAATCACGATCCGGTCCAAGCGGAGCATCAGCATCAGATTCGAAAAAAAACGGGGCTCGAAGCCCCGTTTTGAAGTCTTTGATTGCTTGATCGAAAGCTTAGAACTTGAGTTCAGGCTCGGCTTGCGGCTGGGCGGCTGTCGTGGCCGGTGCAGCAACACCGTTTGTATCGATCGAAGCAACAATCGGGCTTGAGTCGAAGAAGATCAGGCCCATTGTTGAGACTTGCTCAGCCTGCGGAAGAGCGAGCGTGAAGTAGTACTTGCACGCGTGCGCAAACGCTTTCGCTGAAGCGTCAAACTGACCGCCTGCTTCGCTTTGCTTTGTAATCTGATCGAAGGAATCAGGCTGCGCAATCAAGAGGGCGTCACAGGCCGGAGACGATGCGATGGCACCGCTGTCACTCTCAATGATCGGAGCGTAAGAAGCTGGCAGCCGGCTTACCACTGAATCACGAGCGATTGGATTGGTGAAGTTGAGTGCGCGTGTGATGGTGTGGATCTTATCGCCGCTTGACGCAACGGTTATCACATCCGTACCGAGGCTGCTGGTTTTCGTGCACGACAGGGCCGTCGAAGAGGACTGGCACTCTGCGTATCCGTCATTTTTCAGCATATCGATCGCGCCAGCAAAGCCGCCGCCAACGGTGAGGCCAAGCACTGCCGGAACTTCATCAAACTCGGAGTTAAGACCGCTGACTTCGTTAGCAGCAGAAAGGCTCGATGCCACGCCCTCATTTGATGGAGGGTCGATTGGTGCTGCTGCTGTTACTGCAGCACCGGTTGCCGCAGCACCCGCAGCTGCTCCGCCAGCAGCAAGCTGGCCAGCTGAAGCATTGTTGGCGAGGACGACATCAGATTGTTGGTAAAGAAGTGCGATATCGGGGTTGGTCAACCGGCCGGTTACGGCAAGACCGTTGCCACCTTGGAAAGACCGGATTGCACGGCGTGTGTTTTTCCCGATGATACCGTCCGGCGCGCCCGCGTTGTGGCCGAGCACGTTCAGGCGATTTTGTATATCTGCGTTTGCCGCAAGCTCTTGATCAGAAATGACCCGGCGGCTCGAATGCGACTTGCGGCTTGAATAATAGCGCCTCGCCTTCTTGCGTTTGTGATGCTTGTAAACCTTGTGTCCGATGATTGCGCCTGCGGCGCCGACTGCGACACCGCCAAAGAAGGCACCCGCGCCGCCCGCTTTGGTTTCACCTGTCGGAACGAAGAAAAGCAGGCTCGCTCCAACGGCGGTCGCGGTCAGTGTTTGGAGAAGTTTCATAAGAGTCCTCACTGTAGGGTTTGTTTCGCTGTGGGGTCGTTCTTGCAATTACGAATTTGCACGGCGGACTTTATGTTAGCTAAGATTTCTGAACCTCCGCTGTATCATACGACACGGCACGACGAATTTGGTCAAAAAATGACGGACTATGTGCCGCAAGGCTTTCCTAGATGATAACACGAAGGCTCAAAATTGCACCAAGGCCGATCATCAGGATCAGAACGACGCGGCGGAAGTAACCCGGCGAAATACCTGCGCGAATTTGCTCGCCCAATTTCACCCCGGCAAATGTGATTGCAATACCGGGTAATGCGATCAGGATTGTCTCGAGCCGGACTGCGCCCGCATAAACGAGACCGGCAAAAAACGTCAGGCTTGAAATTGTGAACGAGCAATTGAGCGCCTGGACAACTTGATTAGGTTGAAGCGGCACTGACAGGAGATAGGGCGTCACCGGCATAATCTGGGCACCCGTCACCCCGTTGATGAGACCCGTTGAAAACCCAACCGGAGCCGCAAGACGGCGCTCGGTTCGCGGAGTGATACGAAAGCGCGGATTGAGAAGTGCGAACACGCAATAAGAAATCAGCGTGACACCGAGGACGGACGCCGCAATCTCCTCGTCGACGGTTAACAGGATTGTCAGCCCTGCGAGAATTCCCAAAGGCGCAGCAATGTACAGCATTCGGAAACGCCAAATAATTTCCCGAAAATGCCCGGCTGACGACATGACGATCATATTGCTTGCAAGTGAGGGGATGATGACGATGGGGATACCGTCGCGCAGGCCAATAGTAGCCGCAAGCAGGGTCACCGCGACCGTCGAAAAACCAAGACCCGTGACACCCTTGACGAGGGCTGCAGTGCTGAGGGCCGTCGCAATAACCGCAATTTCGTAAAGTGAATAGGTTTCGAACGGACTTGCCATTGACTGATCTGTTCCGTCCTGCTCGCATAGGTGTACGGATATTGTTAACCAAGTCTTATGCCGGTTCGGTGTAGGATACCGGCGCAACTCGAAAAAGGCCTAAAATTCAAATCAAAAGACAAACGAGGCGAATCAGGGTACCTTTTTTGAGGTTACAGTTGAGCGGAAGGAGGCACTACCATGCCACGCCTGTTCGTCGGTCTGGAACTCACCCCAGACATTGCATTCGCCCTGTCACTGAAAAGGGGCGGCCTCACTGGCGCCCGCTGGATAGACACCGAAAAATTCCACATCACATTGCGTTTCATCGGCGATGTTTGCGATCGGACCGCTGACCAGGTGGTCGGCGAACTTGACCGCATTGATCGTGAGCCTTTCGAGATCAGCCTCGGTAATCTCGATACGTTTGCATCTCGCAAACCACATTCCCTTTGGGCGAGCGTCCAGCCTAACGCGGACCTTATGAGTCTTCAGATTGATGTGGAGCGGGCCGTTCGGCGTGCCGGGCTTGAACCCGACAGTCGTAAGTTCACACCGCACGTGACGTTGGCGCGTCTCAAAGGGCCAACCCATGAAGACGTCGCCCGCTATCTGACCGAGCGCGGTGAGTTTCAGTCGCTGCCGTTCAAAGTCGATGAGTTCGTGCTGCTTTCATCGCGCAAGGGAACCGGCGGCGGGCCTTACATCGTAGAAGAACGGTTCGCGCTCTATGAGGATGATGCTCACGAAGCGTACTTCGAAGATGATTACGCGAGCTTATCGAGCAGCTTCTGATTGGCTTCATGAAGCATGCGGAAAACGGTGTCGAAACCGTCCGGACCGCCATAATACGGATCGGGGACATCCACGGTTTCGCCCGCGGCATAGGTCATGAACAGGGCGATCTCCGCCTTACCGGAGCTTTTTTGCCGAACCGCATCGGAAAGGTTGCTGCGATCCATGCATAAGATCAGGTCGAATTCTTCGAAGTCATTGTCCTGGAGTTGACGCGCCCGTTGGTTGGAAATGGCAATTCCGTTGCTGCGTGCGACGTCAATCGATCGCGGGTCGGGCTTTTTGCCAATGTGATAGGCTGCTGTTCCGGCAGAATCGCAAAAGAGATGCTGCGTCTCGTTTTGGGACGCGAGATGCGCGAAAATCCCTTCCGCAAGAGGAGAGCGGCATATGTTTCCAAGGCAAACGAAAAGAACCCTTTGAATGGACGCGGTCATAGCTGTCGCCTATATCATGAACGGTTGAAACGCGGACTTCTGAGATCTCTTAGACCACAAGGGTTGAGAACGATATGGCAAAAAGACTGACGGACACCGAGCGCGCGACTGCACTCGACTCACTCAAGGACTGGTCGATGGTCGACGGCCGGGACGCAATCTTCAAAAGTTTCAAATTCAGCGACTTTAACGCTGCCTTTGGCTTCATGGCCCGTGCTGCGCTGGTCGCAGAAAAAATGGACCACCATCCCGAATGGTTTAATGTTTACAACAGGGTTGATGTGACCTTATCGACCCATGATGCGGGTGGTTTGACGCAGCTTGACGTCAATCTGGCGCTTTCAATGGACGCTATCGCCGGGGCTTGATAGGCCATTTCGCCTTTATCGTGGGCGTAAACGTCACCATATATTTGGGTAGACAGGCTGAAAGCAGGGAATGCCGGACATGACGAAAACACTTGAGGGTGAGATTCTGGCGCGCGATGAAAAGACCCCGTTTGACGAGGAAAAAGCAGCACGCGATGAAGCCAGGGTGCGCGCCGGTTTCTGGAAAACCGTAAGAAAAGCGCTGCGCGTCATTCCGTTTTCCAATGAAGTCGTCGCCGCCTATTTCTGCGCATTTGATTCGAAAACCCCGAGGGCGGTTCGCGCGACCCTTCTAGGGGCACTGGCCTATTTCGTTTTGCCCCTCGATAGCATTCCGGATTTTATTTTCGGGATCGGGTTTTCAGATGACATCACCGTATTGACCGCGGTACTCGCGACCCTCGGCGCCCATATCACCGACGAGCACCGGGCAAAGGCGCGTGAAGCTCTGAATGAAAAGCTGGACGATCTCTAAGCGACCATCGGAAGCATTCGTTCAAGTCTCAGCTTAGTTGCCGCCGAAAATCCGTTTGAAAAACCGCTTAAGGCCGCCGCCTTCGCCATCATTGGCGCGGACTATAGAAGGCCCGTCCTGGCGCCCTCCGTTTTGTTCAATGACATCATCGATGTTTTCGGGAAGGTTGCCTGCGAAAATTCGTTCCCCATAGCGTCCCGGAAGATCGGCGACGGGAATGCCCTGGTGCGCTTCTTCCATAAACTGTTTCCAGATTGCCGCTGGAAGATTACCGCCGGAAGCCCGTTTCGTCGGCGAATTGTCGTCATTGCCGACCCAAACGACTGTTGTCAGATTGGCAGTGAAACCGGCAAACCAGGCGTCACGGAAATCCTGGCTTGTTCCGGTCTTGCCACCCGCTGGCCAGTTTTTCAGGGCCGCTCGTTTCCCCGTACCGTGCACCAATGTCCGCGACAGCATGTAATTCATCTGGCCGAGTTGTTCGGGCGCCATCACCTGACCATAGCTCTCTGATCCGGACCGCTGATAGAGGATATCGCCATCCCGCGTCATGATCCTTTTGATTATGAACGGTTCGACGCGATACCCGCCATTGGCAAACGGAACATAAGCTGTCGCGAGTTCAAATGGGGTGACTTCGGATGTGCCGAGGGAGAGCGAAGGATTGGCGGCAAGTTTTGATGCTATCCCAAGTCGGTTCGCGACTTCGACGACGGCTTCCGGACCGATCTCCGCCGCAAGTTTGGCGGCAATCGTATTCAGCGATTTCGCAAGCGCGTCTTTGACCGCAATGTCGCCTTCGAATTTGTTTGAATAATTTCTTGGTCGCCAGCCTTTGATGGAAACCGGTCCATCGACCCGGATGGTCTCCGGCGTCAGTCCGCGTTCCATAGCGGCGAGATAAACGAACGGTTTGAATGCGGATCCCGGCTGGCGCTTGGCGCGGACCGCCCGGTTATATTGGCTTGCAGCATAATTCCGTCCGCCGACCATGGCCCGAACGGCGCCGATGCCATCCATTGAAACCAGTGCTCCCTGCGAGACACCGAGCTTTTCGCCGTTTTCGTCGAGTCCATCGGCAATCGCTGTTTGGGCAAAGATTTGCAAATGGCGGTCGATCGTGGTGTCGACGATAATGTCTTCCGAAATCGACCCAACGTAATCGGGGAGAACGTCAACCACCCAGTCAGCGATATAGTTCGGGGCTCCTGTGCGGCGCGGGGTAATGCGGGCTGGATCGAGGGTCAGTGCGAGTTCACGTTCGCGCGGGGTAATGAAGCCTTCCCGCTCCATTGCGGCGAGTACGAGTTTGGCGCGCGCTTGGGCGCCCTCGGGATTTTTATTCGGCGCGAGCCGTGAAGGCGCTTTCACAAGACCGGCGAGTATCGCGGCTTCGCCAAGGTTTACGTGCCGGGCGGATTTCTTGAAATAGGTGCGGGCCGCCGCATCGACACCGTAGGCGCCAGCACCGAAATAGACGCGGTTCAGATAGAGCTGCAGGATTTCGTCTTTTGTTAGCTCCGCTTCCAGCCAGAGCGCGAGGATGAGTTCCTGGATCTTACGCTCGATTGTTCGTTCGGGCTTCAGGAAGAGGTTCTTTGCCAACTGCTGGGTGATCGATGATCCACCCTGGATAAGCCGACCTGCCTCAAGGTTTGCGAGCATGGCGCGCGAAAACCCGACAATATCGAAACCGAAATGGCTGTAAAAACGCCTGTCTTCAATCGCGATGATGGCTTCTGACAGATAAACCGGCATTTCCGACAAAGGAACGGCTTCACCACCAGTCGCTCCGCGATTAGCGATCAGCGACCCATCAACCGCAACAATCCGAACATTCGGCGGACGATCCGGGATCTGCCAGGTGGTGCTACTTGGCAGCGTCAATGTATAATAGGTGAGGATTCCGACAACACCGATCACGGCCCAAAGGCCAAGAACAGTGCCCCAATAGACACTCCGGCGGATGAAGCGGACAAGACCTGATGATGACCTCGGTTTTTTACGTTTGCCGGCACCCGAGCGTCTGCGAGTCTTGGGTGCTGACGCCTTCTTGCGACCTGACGCCTTGGTCTTGCGTGCACCGGGCGTCGTGGCAGCGGTGCGATCGTCATCGCTCAATCCAAGATCGAGAAAACTTCCTGACAGCTTTTCTTCCGTATCGAACACCGGCTCGATCCGTTCGGCTTTGCCTCTGCCAGGTTTTTTTCGTGCCATACTGAAGGAACCTCTAACCCCGGGGTTAACGCGCATTCCGATTTTATTGCGGCGCCTTTAAGGGGCCGTTAAGGAGCGCGTTTCCCATCCCGCTGCTCCGTTAATAGCGCCTGGACCTGAAGCCAGGCTGAACGCGTTATGCTTGCGTATTAAGCTTGTCGACACGATAGACGCGCATTGTCTGCCATTTTATGGCACTAAGGTCAGGAATGCGGCGGAAAAAGGGCATGTAGCGTGACCGACGAGAAGACATTGCGAATGGTGCTTGCCAAGACGGGGCAGGGTGGCGCGGACCGTATCGAATGGGTCGATTACGCGAAAGGTTTCTGCATCGTCTTTGTGGTCATGATGCACGCAACGCTTGGCGTTGGCGAAGCAGCCGGACGCGAGGGCTTCATGCACTATGTGGTCGAGTTCGCGCGCCCCTTCCGCATGCCGGATTTCTTTATGATTGCCGGGCTTTTCCTCGCCCTTGTGATCGACCGGCCCTGGAGGAGTTATCTTGATAAAAAGGTGCTGCACTTCGTCTATTTCTACCTGATCTGGACCTTCATCCAGTTTGGCGTCAAGATCCCAGTCTATGGCGCGGAATACGGCTATGATGCGCTTCCCTTCCTCTATTTGTCGACACTCTGGGAACCGTTCTCGACGCTCTGGTTCATCTACATGCTGCCGGTGATGTTTGTCGTGACGAAGCTCTTGCGTCCGATCCCCTGGCCGATCGTTCTCGCCGGTGCGGCCATTCTTCAGATCGCGCCAATCCATACCGGCAATCTCATCGTGGACGAGTTCGCGTCACGCTACGTCTATTTCCTTGCAGGCTATCTCTTCGCGGCTCATATCTTCCAACTTGCCGAGGCAGCGCGTCAGCGCTGGGGCCTCGCCGTCATCGGGCTTCTTGTCTGGTCCGTCGTAAACGGGGCGCTCGTCTTTACGCCGACCACCTTCTTCGGTGAATCGATAAAGCTTGCCGACCTCCCTGTCGTATCCCTTGCGCTTGGCGTTGCGGGAGCTGCCGGCGTTATTCTCGCCTCCGCGCTCCTTGCCAAGGTCCGCTTCATGGAGTTCCTTCGGGTCTGTGGGCAACACTCGATCGTCGTTTATCTTGCCTTTTTCTTCCCGATGGCGGTTAGCCGGATTATTCTGCTGAAACTCGGCATTATCGACGATATTGGCGTTATTTCTCTGATCGTGACCGCGACCGCAGTGATAGCGCCGCTCATTCTTTACTTCGTCATCAAGAAGATCGGCTTCGGGCTCTTCCTCTTCGAGCGACCTGCCTTTGCCCGCCTGGACACGGGAACGCGTCCCGATAAAGCCCGCTTGCAGGCTGCGGAGTAGCTGAACCTAGGCGCTTGTGCTTGCCATCTTATCTTGGAGCGCGCGTGCAATAACGCGCTCTTCGTCGGTTGGGATCACCATGACCCTGATGCGTCCGGTGCCGATATCCGTCGCATTCGCCTGATTGCGATCGTCATCGAGTTCAATTCCGAGCCAACCCATATCCTCAGTGATCATTGAACGCATAAGTGCCGAGTTCTCGCCAATGCCGCCCGTGAAAACCAGCGCATCGAGCCCGCCGAGGCTCGCAGCAAGCGCGCCGACTTCGCGCCGCGCACGAAACGCATAATAGGAAAGCGCGTCTTTGGCTTCAGGTGCTGATGATGCCGAAAGTTCCCGCATATCGTGGGAGAGGCCGGACAGACCTTTCAGACCACTTTCCTTATAAAGAAGCGTCGTGAGGTCGGCTGCATTCATGCCGTCATGGTCCATAAGGTAGAGCAGGACGCCCGGATCGAGTTGCCCACACCGTGTTCCCATGGGAAGACCGTCGAGTGCTGAAAACCCCATTGTTGAAGCAATACTACGGCCATTCTTGACAGCGCACATCGAAGCGCCGTTTCCAAGATGCGCAATCACGACACATCCTTCGAAAAGCCTGGGTTCGCACCGTTTTAGTTCGCCCGTAATGAAATCATAGGAAAGGCCGTGAAACCCATACCGCCGCACGCCGCGCTCATAATAGTGCCTTGGGAGCGCAAACGTATCATTCACCCACGGGTGGCTCCGGTGAAAAGCGGTGTCGAAACAGCCAATCTGGAGCGCATCGGGAAACGCAGCCCGCGCGGCATCAACAGTCTTCAGGTTGTGGGGCTGGTGAAGGGGGGCCAGGGGTTCGAGAAGGCGCAGTTTTGCAATCGCCGTATCATCCAGCACGACGGGCTTTATGAAATCGACACCGCCATGGGCAATGCGGTGGCCGACCCCGGTAACCCTCTCGTTGCCGATCATATCGCCACTTCGTTCAAGAATCGTCGTGAGCGCACTTTCGTGATTGGCGGCGCCGAGTTCGCTGACATCTTTCGCGATATCGCCGCCAGCGCTTTTCCGTTTCAGCACAAGACGAGCTGTCGGACCAAGATTTTCAACCTGGCCGCGGGTCTGTTCACTCAGGTTATCGTCGGTAAGATAGATCGAGAATTTTATCGAAGACGACCCCGCATTGAGGGTTAAAAAAGCGCCGGACATTGTGTTTAACCTCGCCCGTTGATGGCTGGCATTTTAGCGCAGAACGCGTTTCTTGAGCCAAGTGTAATACAAGGCTGCGAGTGCTGCGGAAGCGAGACGGGATTTGTCGTCATCCGCCCGGCTCGTCAGGAGGATCGGACACTGCGCCCCGAGAACCAGACCACCGGCTTCAGCATGCGCGACAAATGTCAGTTCCTTCGCGAGCATGTTTCCCGCTTCGAGATTGGGGGTAATCAGAATGTCCGCATGCCCCGCAACAAGGGATTGAATGCCCTTCGTCTTTGCCGCCGTAACGTCGACAGCATTATCCATGGCAAGGGGACCGTCGACCAAGCCGCCATGGATCTGACCGCGTTCCGCCATTTTGGAGATGACCGCGGCGTCGATTGTTGAAGGTATTGCCGGATTGACGGTTTCGATAGCTGACAGGATCCCGACCTTCGGTTTTTCGATACCAATAGCGAGCGCGAGATTGATGGCGTTTTGCGTAATATCGACTTTAGCCCTGAGGTCGGGCGTGATGTTGATCGCGGCATCGCTCACAATCAGAAAATGATCAAGGCCGGGCACATCCAGAACAAAGGCGTGGCTGAGGCGGCGTTTGGTGCGAAGGCCGCCATCGCGCTTGAGGATAGGCGCAAGAAGTTCATCGGTATGGAGGTGTCCCTTCATAATAGCCTGAGCCTTGCCTTCGTGGACAAGTTTCACTGCGGTGGCCGCCGCTTCATGATGGGTCGCGGCCTCGATCAAAGTATAGGAACTGATATCGCGATCGATCGCGCGCGCGGCAGCTTCTATGCGCCCGCGGTCCCCGATAAGGATCGGGGTAATCAAGGTATGATCGGCTGAGAGTAACGCGCCTGAGAGTGCCTGCTCTTCTTCCGGTGCGACGACAGCCGTTAATATCGGATCGAGGGGTTCGGCATCCGCGAGAAGCCGGTCGAAATGAACATGGCGCTGGACGGTGAGGCCTGGAATATCGTCGGCGTGGAAGGATTGCTTTTTGTCGGGTGCTATGACCTCGGCAAAGCCCTGGGCGATACAGGTCCCGTCTTCCATTTCGACACTGACCGCGAAGCGGGCAAGCCGGTCTTCGCCTTTTTCGACAAGTCGGACTCTGGCGGTCAATTGGTCGCCCGCATGGGCACGACCTGAAAACGTTAGCGATTGCCTTTTGTAGAGCGTGCCAGGGCCGGGAAGGAAGTTGCCCAAAACACTGGAGATTAACGCGGAAAGCCACATCGACGGTGCGACGGCTTCCGGTCGACCATCCAGGTCGCCGTCTTCCTTGGGAAGATGCATCGGATTGTGGTTCCCCGAAGCATTGGCGAAAATATAAAGATCTTCCGCACGGCAAAGGCGTTTGACCTCTGCCTCATCGCCAATCTTGAGCGCGTCGAAAGGTGTGTTCTCATAGATCGTCATGGCTCTGTCGCGTTCCTTTGCCGCTCAACCGATAACGTGGTGTCCGCCATCAATCAGGTGCGTTCCCCCCGTCACATGGGCCGCCTCATCACTCGCGAGGAATGCGGCATAGGCGCCGACATCCTCAATCGTGGCGAGCGTGTGGGTAGGCGCTCTGGAAACGGCGTCGCTTATCAGGGCATCGAAATGATCGATGCCACTTGCTGCACGTGTCGCAATCGGTCCTGGCGAAAGCGCATGGACCGAGATCCCTTTTGAGCCAAGTTCAGCCGCTGCATAACGGCTAACCGACTCGAGCGCAGCTTTTACGGGCCCCATAATGTTGTAGTGCTCGACGACCTTTTCGGAGCCATAGAATGTCACGCACATGCAGGTGCCGCCAAGTGGCATCAGCGGTTCGGCAAGCCGGATCATCCGCAAATAGGAATGAACCGAGACGTCCATTGCGATCTGGAAACCTTCGCGTGAGCAATCGACGACCCGACCGGCAAGATCTTCTTTCGGACAAAAGGCGATGGAATGAAGCAGAATATCGAGGTTGCCCCACTCTTCTGTTATTCGCTGAAACAGCGCTTCCATCTCTCCCTCTTTCTGGACGTTGAGGGGTGCGATAATGGAAGTGTTAAGGCTTTCAGCGAGCGGACGAACATGGGGTTCGGCTTTCTCGTTATAATAGGTGATGGCAAGATCCGCGCCTTGGGCGTGAAAGGCGCGGGCGCATCCCCAAGCAATCGAGTGCTCATTGGCGACACCGGCCACCAATGCTTTCTTGCCTTTGAGCGAAAACATTCCCGCGCGCCCCTTCGTCTCTGCAGACTGACAATCGCTGCGCACCCGACCATACGGGTGCATTATGACAGTTATACTTCCGAAGTGTTGGTCAAGGTGTTGGAAAAGGACCGAAATTCAATTCCCATCGCGACAGGGCCTCTGCTACCCTATCGCAATCTTCAACGGATAGAACGCGCCAGCGGTCCGCACTTGAGTAGGTGCGATCCGAGATTTCGCCAGCGGCGAGGCAGAGGTTTGAACCTCTCAGTCGGAGGCGTCCATCATCAAATTCGAATGTCTGCAAAGGGGCTGCGTTGAAGAAGGAAACACCGCTTCCGCAACCACGAAGCAGGATAGAGGCACCGGGAAGTGCGCGTCCATTCACGCCCGCTGCCGTGATGCAAAGGCCAACCTGAAAGAACTCTATGCGACCTTGATCATCGACAATGATCGCACTGTCCTCGGTGAGGGTGCCTTTGCAGTTGTGGGCGAAGATTGGAACGTCGAGCCTCAGATTGCCGGGTGTTCCGAGGATATCGATGCAATAGCCATCGATTGGCCGGTCCAGCCGGTCAATCAATCGCAAATGCGCAGGTTTGGTATCAGCAACGGTGACAGCTGTCAGGCTGATGGTTCCAAATATGGCGCCAAGAACCAAAGCCAGCTGAACGGTAAGCGAACGCAAGGGTGTCATTCGATGCCTCCTAGAGTGCTGGATTGCGGCTGTCTGCCATTATCTTTCCGCCAATCGCGATGAAACACGCGCCAGCCGCGCGCTCAATTGAATGCCGCAAATGCTCGAAGCGCCGCATGACCGGGCCGGATGAGAGAAAGAGACTGACTGCGGAATACCAGATCAGCGATGAGAAAAAGACAATTCCAACCATCAACGCCATTAACCAGAACGGCGTTTCGGCTGTAACGGCGGTCGCAAAGACGCTTGCAAAAAGGACGATCGCTTTCGGATTGGTGAGGGTCACCGCAAAACCGAACAGGAAGCCGTTGAAGTGTCTTGGAACGGCTTCGGTATGGACATCGAGGTTTTCCGGTTTGGATAAGAGAAGCCGTATTCCGAGATAGATGAGATAAGTGCCGCCCAGCACCCGCACTGTCCATGTCAGCCATTGATATTCAATAAGGATCGCCGAAAGGCCAGCAAGGCTAAGAGTAGCGTAGAGTAGGAGCCCTGTTGAGACACCGAGTGCAGTGAGGAGACCAGCTTGGGGACCACGCGTCATGGACGCTCGCAAAACACCAACGAAATCAGGCCCGGGGAGAATGAGCGCTGGAATGAAAATCCCGAAAACGGTGACGAGGGTGAGGATCGGATCCATGAACTTTACCGGTTCGTTGAAGACTGCCCGCACCTAACCACACTGGCCTCGCTGATCGCAATCCGGGACTATGATCACGATTTTAAAACAACCACGTGCCTCAGATGAACCACAAGGCATACAGCAAGGTTTCGCTATCGGGCTGGCCAGTGCGGCGGCGATTGAATGTCACGCTGGGAATGGTATTGAGAACCTCGCCTTTTTCGACAAAAGACAGCGCACCGGGACCCACTGCGAATGCAATCAAATCAAAATGCTCCACTTCCTCGAAGAAGCGTTTCAGATTGATGCCGCCGGGAAAGCGGATGTGCGGTGACAGCGCGGTCCCTTCCATCAGTGCGATGCGGCCCCGTAACGAGGTCTGCCAGACTTCAACAAAATCCGCTGTAACGGTCAGATGGCCAACTGCGCTCTGCTGATTGAGGTTTGGCAGCCATTCCCGATCGTTATCCGTTTCTTGCTGTGCGAGCTCCCATACCTCTTGGCCAAGTCTTGCAGCAGTCAGGATGTTGTCCCGCGTGCGGAGCAAGCGCTCGCGATCGACAACCTTCCAGTTAATGGAATGAAATAGATTGAGTGCATCGAGACCGTTCCCAATAAGCGGTGCGCTTGGTGTCGCGGGATTTGCCGGATCAAGTGCAGAGAGCCTCATCTTCAAGATGCTCTCTTCCGCTTCCAAGGCGCGTCTGTCACGGTCCGCAGCCTGAAGGGGGGTGATCTCTTCGTCGATCGCGAGAGTCATCGCGGTCTTTTCCTCAGGCGAAAGCGTTCCGTCGAAACGGATGCGATCGCGTTCGCGCGTTTTTTCTCGCAAGAGCCGGGTCTGTTCCGGCGTCATGGCTTCGTTCTTCCGAGCAGCTATGGCATCGATCTCGGCGCGCAAGTCCTGGATTTCCTGATCACTGCCGACCATCGCGAGAAGTGCACGCCCGAATTCTGTTGCCTCGTTTCCAAAAAACATCTGGAACGTGGTCTCGAATGTTGTCTCGAAATCGAAGGCAAGAAAGAAGTTTGGAAAAGCCATTATGGTATGCGCGCGGCTTTCCAACCATTTTGCATCCGCATTGTCGAAGGCGATTTCGAGCCCTTCTGAAAGGTCGATATTGTTTGATTTTAGCTGGTTGTCGAAAGCGTTCAGGAGAGTTGGAAGGCGTTCTGCCTCGTCGATTGTTCCATCAAGGTTTGTGTCGAATGCGATTCTGTCGACACGCACCACAAGCTTTACTGGCGTCTCACCAACGGTTGAAAGTGCTCTGCTCGCCCGCTCCATCCCATCGGCAAAGCCGGTCAGCATGAGCCTGATCTTTTCGTAACTGGCTGTCTCCGGGTTGGGATGAGGAGATGTGGTGAGATCGCCGGTAAACGGTCTTAGAAGCGCTGCGTTTTTTGCGATCTCGGCACCGAATTGATAGCGGCGCAAATCTTCCTGCAGGTTGGCGAGTGCGCCGAAAAACTCAAGTGCGCCGAGCGCATAGGCGGTTGCAGGATTTGACGGATCGGCCTTGTGCCGTCTGTCGAAATCCTTGATTCCCGCGTCATACTTTCCGGTCGAAAGATAAGCGTTAAGTTCCTGCGATGTGAGGGGGTCGGCTTGTGCGGGAGGCGCGACGAGTAGCGCTAATGCGCCGAGTGTTGCGCCTAACAGGCTGATCAAATGGCTCATAGCGAAACTCTCAAAACGAAACGGATTGATGCGGTCAGTCGCGCGCTTTCCATGCCGGACTGCTGTCGAACACTATGCCCAATCGTTTTGGTTTCGCAAGAAATGGGAGTGAGCCCTGTCAGGCGGGCTTTATCGCATAAGCGGCTTTTACGGAGGGTTGCTCTTCGAGTTGTGCTGCAAGCGCCGCGAGGGCGGGAACATGACCACGCCACTGCCAATCATCGAACCGAAAGTCGAGGTATTTCACGAATGCGACAAGGGCAGCCGAAGCCAGGGTAAGCTCTCCATCGAATTGTTCACTGCGCTGCTCGATCCAGCTGAGGCCGGTGAGTATTCGGTCTTTGTTGTCGGCAATCATTTCCGGCCAGCGCATCTCTTCAGGTCTGAAGGAGAGTTCATAGCGTGTCTGCACGGCGCGTTCCATCAGGCCGTTAATCATCTGGTGATTGCGAAGAAGCATCGTACGTCGATCTCCCTCCGCAGGCAGCAGTCGGGACGTTCCTGAGCGGCGGATCAAATAATCCGCGATTGTGAGAGAATCGACCAGAACCTCGCCGTCGTCGGTTTCTAGAGCCGGTATCTGGCGAAGGGGAGAAACCGTATCGCCGTATTCACGATTGGGAGCTGCGGGCCTCACAGTGGTCTCGGTGATCTCAATCGCGTCAATCAAGGCACATTCGTGAATGATAACAAGAGTCTTGCGGACGAAAGGTGAATTCTGCGAGAAGTAAAGTTTCATGATCCGTCTTTCTTTGAGGGAGCGACCTGAGCATCCAGCGCTTCGAACCAGTCGAGAGCATGGTTCGCCCAGGCGTCAGGGACTTCATGGCCGCCCGGATGTAGGGCGAATTGAAGGGCGGTCCCCGGTGCGCAATGTGTCCATGTTCTGAGCCAGAAGGGACCATCGGTCTCAAAGGCATCGGCGCGCCACTTTTCGCATCCGTTTTCAATCCGCCATTGATTGAGCGTCTGGTAGATGTCGCCTTGTGCCACAAGACCTTTGCCGTCCTTAAGCTGTCTCAGCGGTCGACCCTCAAGCGGTACCGTCTGATCGCGCCAGCCATGGGTATGAAGCAGTTTTACCGGTCCGGCGCAATCTTCCGGGTGAGGCCGCCAGAAGCCTCCCGCAACCGGCGCGAAGGCCTTCACCAGTTCAGGTTCAGTGCAGGCGAAGTAAGAAACGATGGATCCGCCGATTGAATAGCCGGTCAGCAAGATGCGGTCGCGGTCGATGTCGAATCGCGTCTGGACATCTTCCAGGATTTCTTTCAGAAAAGCCAAATCGTCCCGCTGTTTCGGAAGCTGTGGAATGAAGGCCCAACCCGGACCGAACCTGCTTCCGGGGCGCTTCTTGCCATTGGGTGCAATGACAGCATAGCCGCGGGCCAGAAAATCCTCGGTCATTTGAGCGCGGCTTTTAAAGATCCGCGATCCCCAGCCTCCGCCGCCGTGAAAAAAGATGACGGCAGGCTTTTTCCCACCCTCCGAGGCTTCCGGCATGACGGCGTAGTAGCTGCCAAGCGGCACTTCGCAGGCTGTTTCTTCCGTTGCGCCGCAAATCTCATCGGCAATGGCGGGCGGCGCGACGGCAAACAAGAAGGAGGTGAGGAAGGCGGCTGGGAAAAGTCGGGTGAAATCGAGTCTGAGAGGCATGGTGGAAGGCTCCGGAACTGACCGTTACGCCTTACCTACCGCTCGGCATCCGACTGGCAAGTCAAACAATCGCGAGGGTGCGGTTTGAGCAGCGCAGAAGGGATTGAATTGGCAAATGGCTCTATCGGTCCGCGTCGTAGCTTAACGACTATAATCCATCCACGATCCGACCAGCGCCGAATCGCACAGGATCGACCGTCGGAAGCTGATACTCTGCTTCGATCTCGGCGAGGCAGGCTTTTGCCTCCTCTTCAGGCAGGGCTTTCGTGTTCACGCAAATTCCAACAAATCCCGCGTCGGGGTTGGTGCGCTTTGCAAACCGCAAGACCGTCTCCATGGTGTCCCCAATCGTTGGGAGTTGGTATCCGGGAAGCCCGCGCATATGCGTGCGGGTTGGTTCGTGGCACATGACGAGGGCTTCAGCCTGGGCACCATGGATGAGCCCGACCGTAACCCCGGCATAAGAGGGATGGTAGACGGAGCCTTGACCTTCGATCACATCCCAGTGGTCAGGATCGTTTGCTGGCGAAAGCTCTTCAACGGATCCAGCCAGAAAGTCGGATACGACCGCGTCGATTGCAATCCCCGATCCTTCGACAAGAATACCGGTCTGCCCGGTTGCCCGGAAGGTCGCCTTCATACCGCGCGCCTGCATTTCCTTTTCAATCGCAAGCGTTGAATACATCTTCCCGCAGGAACAATCCGTCCCGACTGTTAGAAGCCGTTTGCCGGGACGCATTGTACCATTCGCGATCGGCGGTGTATGGCTTGGGTGGCGAACATCGAACAAGGTGCGCCCGAGGCTGTCGGCCTTTGCTTTGAGGCGGTCGATACCAGCAAGCCTGTTGTGAAGCCCGGCTGCGATGTCCATGCCATGGTCGAGTGCATCTATCAGAACATCAATCCAGGGATCAGAGATCACTCCACCGCGGTTCGCAACGCCGACCACAAGCGTTTTCACCCCTCTATCAGCCGCTTCTGAAATCGTCAGATCCGAAAGACCCATATCCGCGTTGCAACCGTCCATACGAAACTGTCCAACGGCAATTTCAGGACGCCAGTCGACAATCCCTTGCGCGACTTTAGCGGCAAGGGCATCGGGCGCGTCGCCAAGAAACAGGAGATAGGGCTGTCTGATATCCATGAATGCACTCCGCTCTATCGATTAGTGGGATACGGTCCTCAGGGTGGGATCTAGCCAGCCGGTTTGACGAAACCGATGGCGGCAAGATCGACGCGGGTAGTCTTGCGTCCGGTCCAATCTATGCCTGCGGGCGCGAAATTGAAATCGATATCCGCAAGGCCCGCAGCGTGACGCACCACCATGGTAAGCAGCGCCTTGTAGGCTTCCATCTCGACTTCCGCGAGGGTCATATTGTGCGGATCGATCTTGAAGCGTGTGACGTCGATGATCGAGCCCGTATCGACCTTCGGAAGCATCTTGTGAAACGTGGCGCCGAAATCCTCGTCCTTTTCATGAAGGGCAAAGGGGGCGGGCATATAGCCCGGTCGCTCCGGCGGGCCAGGATGGAAGTTGACGGCATTATACCGGATGCGTTCGAGGAGTTCTCTTGAGACGATGTGCGGAGAGCAGAAGGAAATCAGTCGGATCGGGCGGCCTGATGCCGTTACCTTGTCGAGATCCTCCAGATCCTTGATGTGAACGAAGGCCGCCTCCGGAGCATGGGGCTTCAATTGCTTGGCGTGAAATTCCGCATCGATCAGGCTCATCATCAGGGCGATGACGGGTTTGTCCCTATGATCGATCACGCGCGTTCCCTCTTGCCAATCAGGTGGTGTTGCAATTAGGGTGTCGCATACCGGGGGTGTCCCGACAAGGGACTGAGAGGTTGATACGGCCCGGCCTGCTTCGCCAATAAAAGCAGACCGATTTCAAGCGCAGCCGACCCTTTGAACCTGATCCAGTTCACACTGGCGTAGGGAAGGTCGAGCCACGGACACACCAATCCCGCCCGTTTCCTTCCCGCAAAACAGATGGACCAAGGATCGTCCGCTCACTTGTGCGATGGAGACATAAATGAACGCAGTTACCCCGAACGTCACTGTCGGCCCTCTTCCGGCCTCGACCAAGACTTACCGCCAGGGCACTCTTTATCCTGATCTCAAAGTGCCAATGCGTGAAATCCAGCTGCATCCAACCGCGGGTGAACCCAATGTTATCGTTTACGATTCTTC
>JBCDCZ010000030.1:0-25186 GCA_039180865.1 Pseudomonadota bacterium
CAAGAATAAACCGCAGTCGGCCCTTCATCAATGCGCGCACCAATGACAGGGCATTCAGATACCTTTTCCGTCTTTCATTTCCTGACAGATGCGGTAACGGTTTCCTTGTTCGCGGCTCAAACAGGGAGAAGGACATGTCGCTATTACGACGCGGATTGCGGGGCGCGCCCGTCAAACGCCTCCAGGAGAAACTCGGGATCGATGCTGATGGCATCTTCGGCGGAGGAACCGAAAAGGCGGTCAAGGATTTCCAGAAAGAAAACGGTCTTGCAGTCGATGGGATTGCCGGTCCGGATACATTTACAGCGATGGGCCTGCATGAGCTTGTTCTCCTTCGTGTCGGATCGCGCGGCAAAGCCGTCAAAGCCCTTCAGGAGGATCTCGGCATTGGTGCTGATGGTATTTTCGGAAAAGGGACCAAAGCCGCTGTAATGGCCTTCCAAAAGGAAAATGGTCTCGCCGAAGACGGCATGGCCGGGCCGCTCACGCTCGCAAAACTTGCATCGTTCCAATCGGACTTTACGCTGGCCACAATTGAGAAAGCAGCGGTAAAGCCTGACGAAGACCATTTCGAGAGCGAACCGCTCCCCGAACTCGAAGGGGGCGCACCGGTAAAGTCGTCTGCTGCCGAGGAAGCACCATCGAATTCGCTTTGGGGACGGATTTCAGGCTGGTTCTCCTGAATGACTCTAACCAGGCGTGTGCTGGACTGATTTCCAAAGGAATCTTCAAACACTTAAATCCAGATAGGGTCACCAGCTTGGTGACCCTCGCATATTCGGAGTTTAGGATTTGAGTATAAGGAGACGCTTTGTATTCTGCTTGCAACGGTATGTTCAGAACTGGGCTGGAAGGTTTGGCTTGTGCTATGCTTTTGCAGGAAGCGAGTAAAACAAGGTGATAAAACCGATAATAAATAGGGTACCGGAAAGAGCAGAAATTGCAAATCCTGAATTTGACCAACCTTTATAACTGAAACCTTCGGTGGTCTCTTTAATTAAGGCAGAAGAGTCTCTTCTATGTATGATAATTCGTTTTTTCATTTGTTCAGCGTCAACATCGACTATTCCTTCTAATACTGGATCGTTTATTTGGCTGAATAACAAGTTTTCTTGATCCTGAGCGCCCAAACGTAGATCACGTATTTGTTGATGATGTGCATTAACAACAATGAAACAAAACTGTCCCAGATAGGCGGCGACTAAACCAAAAAAGAACGCCAAAGATGGAGCTACCGATACATAGGTATCACTGTTGGAGAAGATATTTAGATACGCAACCAAGGTGCCTGCCAAGGCTGCTCCGTTTCCAGTAATCAAGTGCTTAGTAATGTCTGTGTATTCAATTCGTGGAACACTCATTCCAGTTAAATCCTTTTGCTACCATTAAGCCAGATACGTGGTCTACCGCGCCCAAAATGGCAACGTAGTGGATTGAATGCGGCTTAATTACCATTGATTTTTTCGTTTACTAAAATACTTCGCCCGCGCCCAAACCGACATTCGTTCGCTAGTCTCACGACAAAGACTGCTCTCGTCGAAAGCAAGGCCATTGTGAGAACTATGAGACCTGGATAACACTGAACTACGGCACGGTTTCAATATGCCAGTTTTCAAATGACGGGCGGGGTGCCATCAAACCAAATGGCTTATGATTGGACTGAACACAGATGCCTGCCAATTTGAAAAGCTCCAGCAAATTTATGAGTCTCGTTCTTCGGCATAAACCCGAGGAGATCGGGATTGAGATCGATGAGCGCGGCTGGACCAGGATTGATGATCTGGTTGAGCGGTCAAATGGCACGCTGACCGACGATCTGGTCCGCCGCGTGGTCGAGACCAGCGACAAGAAGCGGTTTGCGATCTCCCCGGACGGTCAGTTCGTCAGAGCCAATCAAGGGCATTCGATTGCGGTTGATCTTGAGTTTGTTGCAACCGAGCCTCCAGAGGCTCTTTTCCATGGCACGGCGAGCCGGTTTGTTGAGCAGATCCGGAGGGAAGGCTTGAAGCCGATGTCCCGGCAATATGTTCACTTGTCTTCGGACGAAGAAACGGCGAGAACAGTCGGAATCAGACACGGCAAACCGCATGTTTTGCTGATTGACGCGCGCGCCATGAGTGAAGCCGGTCATGAGTTCTTTTTGTCCGAGAACCTCGTCTGGCTCACGAAACATGTACCGCCAAAATTCCTGAAATAGCCGACCCCTTTAAAGACAGAAATTTTTCTCAAATTCCGCTGGAATAAACCGGCGACCTCGCTCGTCTATCCCATATCGCATTATCCAGATTGAAGAGGAGGAGTGGATCGTGATGGATGAGGAGAGAGATGTCGCGCGTCTTGCCGAGATTGTAAGTGCAGACGAAAAGCCGGTCGCGGAAATGGCTGATACAGCCAACAGCGGTCGCCGCAGGTTCATGAAAGATACCGGACTTGTAACGATGATGGGCCTGCTTGGGGCTTCAATACCGTTCTACAATAATATGCCGGCTGGGCTGGTTCCAGCCGCGCTGGCCGATGACAATGTTCTGGCGGGTAAGGATGGTTTGACGCTTTTGAATGATCGTCCGGTCAATGCGGAAACACCGCCGGAATTCCTCGACGACCCGATCACACCGACAAGCCGGCATTTTGTGCGCAACAACGGCCTTCTGCCCGACGACACGGATGCGGCGAGTTGGACACTGACGGTCGACGGTTTGGTCAACAATCCGATGTCGCTTTCCATTGCGGACCTTAGAGATCAATTTGAAGTTGTGACGATGGCGCTTGCGCTTGAGTGCGGTGGTAACGGACGCGCGTTCTTCGATCCGCCCGCGCGCGGAAACCAGTGGACTTATGGTGCGATTGGCTGTTCCCACTGGACGGGTGTTCGCCTTAAGGACGTACTCGAGAAAGCAGGCGTTCAGGATGGCGCGGTCTACACGGCCCACTACGGAGCCGATCTTCATCTGTCGGGCGATCCGGAGAAACTGCCGATCTCACGCGGCGTACCGATCGCAAAAGCCATGACCGACAACATCCTGATCGCATTTGAGATGAATGGAGAAGCGCTTCATGTCCTGAATGGCGCGCCGCTCCGTCTCGTCGTTCCGGGATGGCCCGGCTCTTGCTCGCAAAAGTGGCTGACGCGGGTCGAAATCCGCGATCAGGTTCATGACGGTCCGAAAATGACAGGCACATCCTATCGGGTTCCTTCCTATCCTGTGTCACCAGGAGAAAAAGTCGACAAGAAAGACTTCGACATCATCGAGCGGATGCCGGTGAAATCACTCGTAACCTTCCCGGCAAACAAAGCGCAGACCGGGATGCAGACGGAGGTCCGTGGCCATGCCTGGTCGGGTGACCGCACCGTAGATAAACTCGATATCTCAATCGATTTTGGGAAGAATTGGGCCCCGGCTGAGCTCGACCGGCCAGTCAATGATGGGGCATGGCAGAACTGGCGCGCGAACGTAACTTTCCCGCAAGCCGGATATTATGAAGTGTGGGCAAGAGCAACCGACAGTGCAGGCGAAATGCAACCCTTCGCCATTGACTGGAACCCGAAAGGGTACCTCAACAATACGATGCACCGGGTTGGCGTTCGCGCAAGTTGATGCCATGGGCGGGCCTCGGCCCGCCCCCTAACACAAAGGATTTATCGACAATTATGCAAACGATCTTGCGTCTTTTGGCGGCGCTGCCGCTTGTCTGTGCAGTAAGTGCTGCTTCCGCCTTTGTCCTGGTGCCTTCACACATGACGAGTGAAAGTGGATTGAAGGTACTTGCAAGCACCGACGAGCCTTCCGAATACGGGATTCTTAAAGTGGCAAACGGTGTAGATGAAACCTTCTATGCCTGCACACCCTGCCACTCCGAGCGCATCGTCGCGCAACAGGGGCTGACACGCGAAGGATGGGACGAGCTTCTTGTCTGGATGGTTGAGGAGCAGGGCATGGTAGAGATCGAGGAACCGGACCGTACGACGATCCTTGATTATCTGGAAGCGCACTACAATGAGGATCGCCCGAACTTTCCGGACTAGGATCGGGATTTCAGTTCCAGAGATGGCAAATATTCGATTGTCGGACCGGCACGCAGGCGATCAAACGCAGGGGGTTGCGTTGCGTGTCGCGTCCTGAACAGCCGCGACCGTCGTCGTCCTTTGCGTTTGCGCGGTAAAGGCGACCAGATGTTCGGAAACGGCGTTGAACTTGCCGATATCCATCCCGATCGCAAGGACGGCAAAGGAATAACCTCCATAAGACCATGCATGGCTCATCATGCCGTTGCCATCAGGAAGCGCCGGTGGTTGTTCAAGCATGAAGAATGTCAGACGGCAGCCATTCACGCCCGCATAATGAGCTGCAAAACCTGACGGCGCCAGGTACTCAGTGCGAACAAGTGTCAGGCGCGCGGCTTTGAGATCGGGGAGGCTGCCGATTCTCGGTAAGAAAGCCTGTGCCCCATCGAGTGCGGCGATATCGAAGCTTTGATTGACCAGTGCCTTGTGGACGTCCGCCGGATTTTTACGATCTTGCCCGAAATCTAAGAGGTTCGCTCCAACAAACACTGCGCCGACGAGGGAGGCTGCGAAAGCACCCGCCCAGATCGAGCCGGACTTGTTCTTCTTTATCGGAGATGGATCCGTTTCAATTATCCCTCCAGGCCGCATGGCTTTCAAACCGACTGAAATGCCGCGGATGCGCAGATAGGTGGCTTTCAGATCCGGCTCCTCGTCAAGGCGTTTGCGAAGCGCGCGGGCTTCATCAGCACTGAGTTCGCCATCCGCCAATGCGTTCAGGCGATCCCAGTCTTCGGCATTATCGTTCTCGGCGCGCATGCGTTCGTTCATTCTCATCTTTCTGCGGTGCCCCATCGATCAATTCGATAAGGCGTTTGCGAGCGCGGCTCACACGGCTCATGATCGTGCCGGGCGGTACATTCAGGATCTCCGCAGCCTCCGCATATCGGAAATCCATAATGTCTACGAGAAACAGAATTTCCCGCGCTGACGGGGGCAGTTTCTCATAGGCCCGACGGATCAAAATCGCATCGTCAGCCTGAAAAGCCGACGCGCTTTCGGATATCAGACGTTTCTGACTGTTGGAATATTCCTTCCTGATCCGACGTTTACGCAATTCGTCGTAGAAAAGGTTGCGAATGACGCGAAACATGAAGGGTCTGAGACGCTCTTTCGCCGTCGGGACATCGCGCGCCTTGAGGACACGCTCAACCGCGTCCTGCACCAGATCTTCCGCGTCCGTTGGCTGGTCGCAGATCGAGCGGGCGTAGGCGTGGAGATCCTGCCAAATTGTTTCCAAATCCCGGCTAAGCGTCATGGAAGCAGACTAACAAGCCTGGATATACGGACAAGCCGAAAATCAAACGAGGACTGGCTGACGCTAAAAAACCGACGCAATAGGCACTCGGCGCAAGCGGAGTTAATCAAGTGCTGTCTTTTGAAAGGGAAATGGCACGCCCTAGGGGAGTCGAACCCCTCTTTTCAGGTTGAAAACCTGACGTCCTAACCGATAGACGAAGGGCGCGCGGTGACGCTTGGTATAATCACTTCAATTGCCCCTTACAAGGGCCGTCTGTAAATTTTTTGATGCGTGAAACAGGGCCGAAAGTCCCACCGGGAAAACAGAGTGTCATGCTCAGAATCATCTATGAAACGATAGGCTTAAGGAGAGGGCGCCGTGATAATTGAAGATCTCGTAGAGGCACGCGCTGCACTGATGGAGGCCTTGCAGGATGCCGGAATGATTTGCTTCTTCACAGGGGCGGGAATCAGCACGGAATCCGGCATTCCGGATTTCCGAAGCCCGGGTGGGATCTGGTCGCAATACCGCATTATCGAATTCTCGGAGTTTGTAGCAAGCGAAGAAGCGCGCCTCGAAGATTGGGACCGCCGCTTTCACATGTCCGATGTGTTCGAAGAAAGTGCGCCCAATCACGCACATTATCTGATTTCCGATCTCATCGCAGACGGAACGGCCTCAGGTGTCATTACCCAAAACATCGACGGTTTGCATGAAAGGTCCGGTGTGCCCTCAGGTAAAGTGGTCAACTTTCACGGTTCCGGGGCCTACGCTCACTGCCTGAACTGCGAGCGGCAATATTCAATTTTAAATTGTAAGGACATTATTGATAAAACCGGCCGCTCGCCGGTTTGTGACTGCGGGGGCCTCATAAAAGCAGCGGTCGTCTCTTTTGGCGAAACGATTCCCGAAGATTTTTTGCATCGGGCGATCAGCCTGGTCGATTCGGCCAATACCTTGATCGCAATAGGGTCATCACTGCAGGTTTGGCCGGCTGCGGGACTTTTGGAGCGAGCTGTCCATAATGGTGCACAGCTTTTTGTCATCAATAATACTGCTACACCATTTGATAAAGACGCCGGTCTGGTACTGCGCGCAAAGGTTGCAGAACTTACTGAAAATGCTTACGAATTATTAAAGGTGAGGCGACAATCGGGGCCTTCGCCAAAATGAAGTCTTACAAACAGTATTTGCTTCAGATCTTGTGTTTACAAGTGAGTTTTCCAAATTTGCGCCAAATTTCAGAAAAAGAACTGGAGGGATTCCTGTCGAATGGTATCCTTTAGTGAAAGAATCAAGGGGAACTTGACGCATTTCTCAGTTGAATTAACTAACTTAGAGGCGTGTGATGGGCGTTAAATTTGGTGAAAGCTTGGCAAGTGAGACCATCGGCGTGGGCGAAGATGTACCGGTTAATCTAATCGAAGTGTCGGGCTACATAAAATGGTTCGACGTATCGAAAGGATTCGGCTTTATCGTCCCCGATAACGGGATGCCCGATGTCTTGCTTCATGTAACCTGTCTTAGACGGGATGGGTTTCAGACGGCGTATGAAGGCGCACGGGTCGTATGCGAAGTATCCCAAAGAAGCCGTGGGTATCAGGCCTTCCGAATATTATCGATGGACGAGTCGACAGCGCGCCACCCGGCGCAAGTGCCGACATCAAGTTCTTATACACCGGTTGAGGCGACGAGCAGTTTCGTTAAGGCCACGGTAAAGTGGTTCAATCGGATTAAGGGATATGGCTTCCTGGTTCTGCCGGAGACTCAGGAAGATCTCTTTATTCACATGGAGACCCTGAGGCGGTTCGGAATTGCAGAATTGCGTCCGGGGCAGGTTATGAATGTGCGGTATGGAAAGGGCGCCAAGGGGTTAATGGTCGCTGAAATCAGACCGCTTGAGCATAATGGAAGCCCGGCCTCTCATTGATTGAATTGGAACGCGTTCGGTCCGCGACGATGTGCGGCGCGAAACGCATGGACATTGCCGGGGTTTGTTTTTAAAGGAACGGGTATGCGCCCCGTTCCTTTTTTTGTTTCTTTGACTGTCTTTGCCGCCTTCCTGGCAGCGCCTTTATGGGCGAGTGCCAGAACGCCGGTCACGCTCGTTTATGATCATCTGGTTCGTTTCCAGACAGCTGCGGGACCAGTATTCATTTGCGCTCATCTTGCTGCGACGCCGAAGGCACGCCAGATCGGATTGATGTGGCAAACCGATCTGCCGCCAAAGGGCGGTATGTTGTTTTATCTGCCGAGAGCCGAGCCTATGTCGATGTGGATGCGCAACACGTTGATTTCTCTCGACATGATTTTCATCGACGAGAAAGCGCGTATCCAACGCATCGCCGAAAGGACTGAGCCGCTGTCCGAGCGGTTGATTTCTTCCGGCGGACCTGTGCGCTTTGTGCTTGAAATCGAGGCGGATAAAGCGGCTCAATTCGGCCTTGCGAAAGGCCAGGAATTCCGAGTGGCCGAACTTGGAGAGCAGCGCTGTGACCCGGAAACCGGCAAGGTTCTTCCATTGCCAGTACCCCAGAACTGATCGTCCGGTTTGATCCCCTGCGCCATAATTGATTTTTGGGACTTGCTCGCAAAGCGCTATATTGGATGGAGTATGACGGTCTGGAACCGAGCACAGGTACGGGTTCAGATTATCCGGCAGGCGGAACCGGGAGGCGGTGGACCCTGCCGCAAGGGGGTGTTTCATGACGCAAATCAGGATCAATGGCAGCCAGCATGAAGTTGATGTCGAAGACGACATGCCGCTTCTATGGGTGCTGCGTGACGAACTCGGGATCACAGGCGTGAAATATGGCTGTGGTATTGCTCAGTGCGGTGCATGTACTGTCCTTGTGGATGGGCTTGCAATGCGCTCATGCCAGCTAGCGATTGGCGATCTCGATGGTGAAATCACTACGATAGAAGGGCTAGGAAACCCTGATGCGCTGCACCCCGTGCAGGAAGCCTGGATTGAAGAGCAAGTCGCGCAATGCGGGTACTGCCAGTCAGGGCAGGTGATGGCCGCTGCAGCGTTGCTGACCGAGATACCGGATCCGAGCGATCAGGACATAGCCGATTATATGTCCGGCAATCTCTGCCGGTGCGGAACCTATCCAAGGATCAAAGCCGCGGTGAAACGGGCTGCCGCAAAGCTCAAGGGAGTGTAGTTCGATGGCGTCGATTGGAAAAATCGCCCGCCGGACATTTCTTATCGGTTCAGTCGCGATCGCGGGCGGGGTCGCATTCGGGTTTTACGCCGCGAACCGCGAACCCCGAAATCCTTTGCTTGCCGGTCTCAAGCCGGGTGAAGCCGCTGTCACACCTTTCGTCAAAATCACATCGGACGGCATCACTCTCATCACACCACGTGCGGATAAGGGGCAGGGAGCTTATTCGCTGCAGGCCTTGCTGATCGCCGAAGAATTGGATGTTGACCCGCACAAGGTCACCCTGTCGCCGGGGGAACCGGCGCCAGCCTATTTCAATGGTGCGGTGCTTGCCGAAGCCTCGCCCTATGCGGCCTATAATGACAGCTGGATAGCTGACCGCGTTCGTGGGCTTACAGCCGTTCCCGCCAAGCTTGTCGGCCTTCAAATGACCGGCGGATCGAGCACAGTGCCCGATATGTTCGACCGGCTTCGGGAGGCGGGCGCCGTGGTCCGCGAAACCCTCAAAAAGGCTGCGTCAGAAATCCACCAGGTTCCCGTGGATAGTCTTTCGACCCGCGATGGAGCGGTGATCCTGCCTGATGGAAGTTCGGTTCCCTATACAGCGCTGGCCGACGCTGCGTCCAGGATCGAGCCCGTGCAGGAGGTTACACTCCGCAGTTCCGACGAGTGGCGCCTCATCGGCAAGCCTTTCAGGCGAACGGATAGTGTCGCGAAATCCACTGGTACGCAGACCTACGGGATCGATCTCTCTTTTGATGGCATGCTTTACGCAACCGTCAAAGCCAATCCCGGTCTCGGTGCTCGCGTCCTGTCATTCGATGCTTCGGTTGCTGAAACCATGCGCGGCGTGAAGAAAATCGTCGCGATTGAAAACGGGGTGGCCGTCATTGCCGACAACACATGGCGCGCTTTCCAGGCAGCGGATGCGCTCCAAATCGAATGGGGAACACCGGATTATCCGGCTCATACCCGGTCAATGTGGGAGGTGCTGGATGCCTGCCACAGCGACGACTTTATCGATAGCCGCAATCGCAACGATGGCGATGTGGAAACGGCTCTTGCAGAAGGCGGTCTCATCGAAGCGGAATACCGCGTTCCTTATCTCGCGCACGCGCCATTGGAGCCGATGAACGCTGTTGCGCGCTTCAGCGATGAGCGGCTTGATATCTGGACTGGAACTCAGATCCCACGCTTCATTCAGGATCATGCCGCAGCACTCTCAGGGCTTCCGGCAGACAAGGTGCATGTTCACAATCTTCCGATTGGAGGAAGTTTCGGCCGCAGACTTGAAGACACCTACGTTCTGCAAGCGGTCGAGATCGCGATGGCGGTGCCCGAAACCCCTATCAAGCTCACCTGGTCGCGCGAAGAAGACATGGCCCACGATTATCCTCGTCCAATGGCCCTCGCGCGGGCACGCGGTAAGGCCGGGAACGGCGCGATTGACGCGTTCGATCTTGACATCATTTCGCAATCCGTCACGGCGTCCTGGTTCGGCCGCCTCTGGTTCGCACCACCCGGGCCCGATGTGACACTGGTCGCGGGCGCATGGGATCAGCCGTTTGCTGTTCCCAACTATCGCGTGACAGGTTTCCGGGCGATTGAAATGGTGCCGGTGAGTTCCTGGCGGTCGGTTGGTGCATCGGGAAATGCGTTTTTCCATGAATGCTTCATGGATGAGCTCATTGCAAAAGCTGGTGTTGATCCCCTTGAAGCCCGCCTCAAGCTCTGCAGCCATGATTTGTCACGTAAGGTTCTCGAAGCAGTCGGAGAACTTTCCGACTGGAATGGTCCGACGATCTCCAAGACCCGCGCCCGCGGTCTTGCCTTTACGCTTTCCTTCGGCGTTCCGGTTGCCGAGGTCGTCGAAATCTCGGTGACAGACGAGGGTATCCGCATCGACAAGGTATTCGTGGCCTGTGAAGTCGGACGCATTGTCGATCCCGTCAACTTCGAAGCGCAGGTGACCGGATCGGTTGTTTGGGGCCTCGGCCACGCGATGAATTGCGAACTCACCTACGAAAACCATGTCCCGGTTCAGACCAATTATGATGCCTATGAGGGGATGCGTCTCTACCAGGCCCCCGACATCCTGGTCAGGGGACTTGAAAACGGCGAACAAATCCGTGGGATTGGTGAACCCGCCGTTCCACCGGCAGCCCCGGCACTTGCGAACGCGATCTTTGCGGCAACAGGAAAAAGGGTCCGCGAATTGCCGCTCAACAAGCATGTGACCTTCGCCTGACGTTGAGCGCCGCTGTTCCGACAGCTTTGGGGCGCTCTAGCCCTTGCCTTTCCAAGGGACGAGCCAGTTTTCCGCGTACCGCATCAGGATATCGATGCCGTAGCCGATGAGGCCGATCAGAATAATCCCCATGATGACAATATCGGTGAGCTGAAACTTCGACGCGACGATGATCATCATGCCACCGCCCTTTTCTGCTGCGACGAGTTCCGCCGCGACTACCGTGCCCCAGCAAACACCCATGGCGACCCGCGCTCCGGTGAAGATCTCCGGCAGTGAATTTGGCACGATGACCTTGGTGAGGACCTGCCATTTGGATGCACCCAACGAATAGGCGGCATGGACTTTCGAGATCTTGACGCCGGAGACACCCGCCCGGGCTGCGATGGTCATGATCCAAAGCGCTGCCAGAAACAGGAGTGAGATCTTGCCTGTTTCCCAGATCCCGAACCAGATGATGATCAATGGGATCAAAGCGAGCGGCGGTACGGGCCGCATGAATTCGACGATCGGGTCGAACCAGCCGCGAAACCAGTTTGACAGACCCATGGCATATCCAAGCGGAATACCGACAAGGGATCCGAGTGCGAAGCCAAGGAGAACCCGCCACAAGGATGATCCAAGATGTTCAAAGAGGGTGAAGTTCCGGTAGCCGTCACTGGAAATCTCGATGAGCCGAGCCCAGACTGCTTCTGGAGCAGGAAGATAGATCGGCGACATTTGCCAGCCCTGATATGGCTGGAAGAAGAGGCTCCCCTTGGCGCTCATGCGCACCGTTCCGTTGTCGACCGCTACGCTGCCCTCAGGCGCTATTTCTTGGCCGTTGACATGGGTGATCGCGTATCCGTCTTCCCGATAGCCTTCGTCATTGCGTTTCGCACCGACGATTTCGCTCGTCCATTCTTTGACGCGAACTGCATCGTTTTTCGCGAATCCGTCGCCTTCCCGGCCTTCCAGGCTTGGTTTTTCCGCCTGCTCCGCAAGCGGCTGAACAACCACAAAAACGCTTGCATCGTCGATTTCCCCGGTCGCACTTCTTGCCGTGTAGGTGAACTCCGTTTCACCTAGAAAATGCGCTGGCACATGAAGTGGAACCAGTTTCGAACCGGTGAAAGCGCCCCACAGCAAAAAGATCGTAACAACCGAGACAACCGAAGCGAACCGGTTTGCAGTTACCGCGCTTTCATCGCCGAATGTAACGGTCTTTAGGCTCGTAAAATCATGATGGGTGCGTCGTTTTTCGATTGCCTGATACGCGAGGAAAGCACCGAAAAAAATTGCCACATAAAAGAGTAGGAACATCATGAGCCGTTCTCCATCCGGCCCATAATCTCCTCTTCCATTTCCCAGATCATGGAAAGAATCTCTTCACGGCGGGGGCCAAAGTCTGGATGTTTCTTCACTTCCCGGAGGTCCTGACCAACGCCGAGTTCGGCGAAGGGGAGTCGGTACTCTTTGTGAATCCGGCCTGGTCTCGGCGCCATGACAAGAAGCCGCTCTCCAAGGAGCAAAGCTTCCTCGACCGAATGGGTGATCAGGATGATGGTCTTGTTGGTTTCTTTCCAAAGCTTCAGGACAAGCCCCTGCATTTTTTCGCGCGTCAGGGCATCGAGCGCGCCCAGCGGCTCGTCCATTAAGATCACATCCGGATCGTTTGCGAGACAGCGCGCGAGAGCAACGCGCTGCTGCATACCGCCGGAAAGCTCATAAACGGCCTTGTCCTTGAATTCGCCAAGACCAACCGTGTCGAGCAAGTGTTCGACAATCTCGTTGGTTTCCTTGCGTCCAAGTCCTTTCATGTCGGGCCCAAAAGCGACGTTCTTCCGCACGCTCATCCACTCGAAAAGAGCGCCTTGCTGAAACACCATGCCCCGTTCAGGACCAGGGCCGGCCACTTTTTTGCCGTTCAGCATGACGGCGCCTTCCGTCGGTGCAAGAAAGCCCGCAACGATATTGAGCAAGGTTGTTTTTCCGCAACCGGACGGACCGAGAACTGACAGGAGTTCGCCTTCCTTCAGATCAAGGGAAACGTTCTTGAGTGCCTGGACCGCGCCGCCTTTCGGCAGGTCAAAGCGCATGGATAAATTGTCGATGTGAAGTCCGGTCAAAACGCCCCCAATTCAGCCGGTAAAACCAAAAGGCCCGGCATCAAGCCGGGCCCTCGTTTTCAGTGTCTTATGATCCGATTTTTGCAGCTGCCTCAAGATAGCTTGAGTCAACAGCATCGTCATAAGACCCGCGTGCTGACGGGATCGTTCCCTGTTCCACGAAGAAGTCGGCCACTTCTTTGAGGAATTTTTGGGTACCTCCGCCGAGCCATTTTTCGCTCAACTGTTCTTCAACATTCGGGAAGGCAAAGCCCTTCATGGTTTCCGCCGTTGGACCGTCGTCCATACCGGCAGCCTTCGCGATGACTGGGATCATTTCACCTGAGCCACCTGCCGCGAACTTTGCGTTCATATCGGCGGTCACTTTGAGGAACTTAGCCAGAAGGTCTGCATTCTCCTTTGCCCAAGCCGTTGGAACCGTCGTGGCATCAAAGACCTGGATTCCGAGCTCTTCTTTTTCTGCGCCAGTCAGGAGGATGTTTCCATGCTCTTTCATGCGACGCAAAGCGCCACCCCAGCCGCAGACCATATCGAGGTTACCATTCGCGAATGCGGCTGCGCCATCCGGTGGTGCCATATCGACAATCTTCATGGTCGACGTATCGACACCGAAATGGGCCATTTGCTTCAAGAAACCATAATGGGCAGCGGTTCCGATCGGAACACCGACTTCCTTGCCTTCCAGTTCCTTCGCATTCTCCTTTTCGATCTCAAGGGCGGAACGCACGACGCAATTGTCGTTCTCCGAATAAGAAACCGCTACATCGACAACTTGGAGGTCCTGGCCAGCTGATGTTGCGACAACAAAAGGCGGAATCCCTTGGCTGAAGGAAATCTGCACGTCGCCGGATGCCATGGCGGCGGACATCGCTGTCCCGGCGTCAAACGAACGCCAGTTGATTTTCACGCCAAGTTCTTTCTCGTAGATTTCTTTCGCCTGCGCGAACTGATTTGGCGTTGGCCATTCCAGGAAATAGGCGACCGTGATTTCGTCTGCAGCTTGCGCAGCGGTGCTAGCCATGAGGGCTGCGGCCGAAGCACAAGCAAGTAGGCCCAATTTTTTTATCATGTTGTTCTCTCTCCCTTATTCACTCAGCGCGGAGTTGCGATTGGCCTATCATTCAGATTACCCGCGCAGCGCGCCAAGCCCGCATCGTTGCACAAAGGTTTGACCTGTCAAGTGGCAAAAAAGGGCACTTGCCTGCCGGAAATCAAACCTCATCGACGACGAAGGTCCTGTTGAACCCGCCGCCGGTTTATTGACTGTAGTCAAGAGATGTCAGGAAAGCGCGGGCTACTTCGGCAATCATCGCTTCTTCGTTCGCAGCTATGGTGTGAACCGAGAGAGGGCCGAGAAAAGAGAGCCCGTCCAGAACACGCTCTCGAATGGCTTCAGCATTCTCACCGACCCCGCCGGTGAAGATCATTGCATCTGCGCCACCGATTTCAGCGGTTATTGCCCCGGCTTCACGGATAATGCGGTGGCAATACACATCGACTGCGAGCTTTGCTTCCGCGGTTTCGGATGCGAGAAGGTGCCGCATATCATTGATGCCACCGGACAGGCCTTTCAGCCCGCTTTCAGAGAATAGGATTTGCCGGATATCAGAAACCGGAAGACCCATCTCCTCAGCCATGAAAAGGATGGCGCCAGGATCGGTCAGTCCCGGCCGTTCGCCCATTACGAGGCCGTCGAGCGGCGTGAAACCCATTGTGGTCGCTCGGCTCTCGCCCGCAACAAGACCGCACAGACTTGCGCCGTTCCCGAGATGGGCCGCAATCACACGTACGTCTTGAAGTCCAAGACTGCTCAGGGAACGCGCAATCCACGCATAGGAGAGGCCGTGGAACCCATAGCGCCGGACGCCGTTGTCGCGGATTCGCTTCGGCAAAGCATAAGTTGTGGCGCGCTCTGGAATGGTCGCATGAAAAGCTGTGTCGAAACAGGCAATTTGCGTCAGTCCGCGTGTCGCAAGAGAGCGGATTGCTGAAAGGGCATAGGGTTGATGGGTCCGAGCAAGAGGCACAAGCGCTTCAAGCTCCGCAACCACCATATCATCTATGCGCACAGGTGAAAGAAATCGGGCACCGCCATGAACAACGCGATGACCTGCAACAACGATCTCATCTGAAAAATGCTCATCCAGCAGGGAAAGCAGATGATCGAGCGCAACCGAATGAGGTTCGGCGGATTCATCAGATGCATCCGCGAGAAGCGGATGCGCTTCCATTCCCTTCAGGCCAAAGCTTGCTTCCGATGTGCCGAGACGTTCAGCGACAGCAACGGCCAACGGCTGATCGCCTCCGGTGGCGCTGAAGAGCGCCACTTTTAGGCTCGATGAACCGGCATTAACAACGAGTATCGCGTCAGCCACGCGAAGTGTCCCGTCAGGCTCCGGCTTGCGGTTGCATGTCGGCCGGATCAATGCCGGCAACAACAACCGGTTTCTTCATCGCATCACGACGGAACGGCTCACCAAGTTCCTGATTGAGTACACACTCGATGAAGATCGTTTCACCTTTCGTCATTTGTGCTTCGATCGCATCATTGAGCGCCTGCGTTAGAGCCTCCATTGAACGGACTTGAATGCCTTTCAATCCGCAGGCTTCGGCAACCTTGGCGTATTCCACACCGAGATTAAGCTCGGTTCCGACAAAGTTGTCGTCGAACCAAAGTGTCGTATTGCGCTTTTCCGCACCCCATTGATAGTTGCGGAAGATCACCATTGTAATCGGTTTCCAGTCATTGCGTCCGCAGGCCGTCATTTCGTTCATGGAAATGCCGAATGCTCCGTCTCCAGCAAAGCCAACGCAGGGCACGTCCGGGCGTCCGATCTTCGCGCCAAGAATGGACGGCAGTCCATATCCACAAGGTCCAAACAGGCCGGGTGACAGATATTTGCGTCCTTCTTCGAAACTTGGATAGGCGTTGCCGATGGCGCAGTTGTTTCCGATATCAGTCGAGATGATCGCTTCTTTAGGCAGTGCCGCCTGAATGGCCCGCCACGCCATACGCGGGCTCATGCGCTCTGGCTCGCGGGTGCGTGCCCGTTCATTCCAATTGGTGCCCGGATCGTCGTCCTCATGATCCATGGACGACAGTTGCTGAAGCCACGCCGACTTGGTCTGATGGATAATCGCTTCCCTTTCGCTTCGCCCGGCGTCACCGGCATTTGGAGTAAGGTGACCATGAATTTGTTCCGCAACGCGCTTCGCATCACCCTGAATGCCGACCGTGACTTTCTTGGTAAGGCCGATCCTGTCCGCATTGATATCGACCTGGATAACTTTCGCATCTTTCGGCCAATAATCGATATCGTAGGCAGGGAGGGTCGAGAACGGATTGAGTCTGGTGCCGAGGCAGAGAACCACATCGGCCTTTGAAATGAGCTCCATGGCAGCTTTAGAGCCATTATAACCAAGTGGGCCGCAGGCTAATGGATGGCTTCCTGGAAAGGCATCATTATGCTGATAACCGCAGCAGACGGGGGCGGAGAGCCGTTCGGCCAGTTTCTTTGAAGCATCGATGGCGCCGCCGATAACAACGCCTGCACCATTCAAAATGACCGGGAATTTGGCATTTGAAAGCAGGTCGGCAGCTTCTTCGATTGCCGCCTCACCACCGCGCGGGAGTTCAAGCCGAATAATCTGCGGAAGTTCGATGTCGATGACTTGTGTCCAGTAATCACGCGGAACATTGATTTGTGCAGGCGCCGAGCCGCGCCAAGCGTTATCGATCACGCGGTTCAGGACCTCCGCCATGCGCGACGGGTCACGCACCTCTTCCTGATAGCAGACCATATCCTCGAACAGTTTCATCTGTTCGATTTCCTGAAAGCCGCCTTGACCGATTGTCTTGTTGGCGGCTTGCGGCGTTACGAGAAGCAACGGGGTGTGGTTCCAGTAGGCTGTTTTCACCGGTGTTACGAAATTGGTAATACCGGGCCCGTTCTGAGCAACCATCATCGCCATTTTCCCGGAAGCCCGGGTGTATCCGTCCGCCATCATCCCGGCGTTGCATTCATGGGCACAGTCCCAGAACGTAATCCCGGCTTTCGGGAACAGATCGGAAATCGGCATCATTGCTGAACCGATGATACCAAATGCATGTTCAATCCCATGCATTTGCAGCACTTTTACAAACGCTTCCTCTGTGGTCATTTTCATCGGCGGGCTCCTCCAAACACCAGTTGCGTCGCCCTTTGAGGCATGTGGTCAAAGGCGCAAAACGATCACCCGTCCTAGCAGGAAAAACGAGCCGTATTCAATAGACCTTGAGTCTTGAGACGGGGAACGGAAGACCACTTGGAGCAGACGTTCCAGATAGCGGTTCGCGACGCGGATTCGAGAACGCGAATCACCGGCTACGTAATAGACCTGTCAACTCACAAAGCGGGTCGAGCAAGCACGATTTCGTGTGTGTTTGTTAGATCCATTAACCCCATTTGTGTGCGTTTGCCGGTCGATCACATTTCTGCCCGCAATCTGCCCCGTTTTCTTCATGATCGCACCACAAAACCTCGACACGTTCGCCGCGACGTTGGTGGTGATTCCCAGGGGCTTGGGAACCCTCCGCTATCAAGTGTTATTCAATACAGGGGAAAGCTTATGCTTGAATCCAATCTGGTTTTTGAACTTGCCGATCTTATGGAGTTTGAAGGGGCTATCGCCGACGCGGTAGAGGTTGCTCACTCCGAGACTTTGGAGCTTGAAGGAGGGACATTCGCGCTCACGTTCGAGGCCGATAATGTGTCGGGCCGCAAAACGCTTTTCTCCAAAGATGGCAGTGGTTTAGAGAATGGCGGACACTTTACGGGATGGATTGAAAACGGCGAACTGAAAATCCGTCTGCAATCGGATCAGGTGTCCAAAACGCTCACGGTTCCCGATCTCGCAATTGAACCGAACGTCACGCACCATCTCGCAGTTTCTTTCGGTGACAATGGGCTGATTGTTTATGTCGATGGACAATTGGCGGCCGCTGAGGGTGATTTCCTGCAAGGAATAGATGCCAACATGCGGGAGCTGCTGCTCGGCGCCTCGGCAACGCATCGTCAAAACGACGACCAGAACCCCCGCGATCCGTTCGATGGCACCATCTCTGACTTCCAGGTCTATGACGTTCAGGTGAATGCGCTCGAAGCGGCATCACTTGCAGGCGCCGTAGACCCGGCCTTTGAGACGGCGGCACTTGACGCGCTTGCAGCAGAAGAACTCATGCCGGCTCTCGCACAGCTTCACCATGGTTCCGATACGCTCCGCGATATTGTTTCCGACTATGGCTTCAATCACCATGGTGTACTGATCGGCGGTTCCCCAATCGTTGAAGGAACGGATGCTGGCGAAGCGCTGGACGGCGATGATACAGCGAACCAGATCAGCGGCGGGCTTGGCAATGACACGATCACCGGCAATGGCGGCGATGACGTTCTCCAAGGCGGCTATGGCAATGATGACATTTATGGCGGCGACGGCAACGATGTGATCGATGGCGGTCATGGCGAAGACGCGCTTTACGGTGGTGCCGGAGACGATTTTATCATCGCGCAAGCGGACGGTCGCGAAGGCTACGTTACCTATGATCCAGACCGCGATGAAGAAATCGATGAATACAGCGGTGATCAGGTCACGGGCCAGGTCTACCCCGATCAGCCGATCAATGCCGACGATGTTCTCACCGGCGGTGAAGGCAATGACATTTTCTATTTCCAGACGCTGATCAACGCGAAAGAGAAGTTTATCCGCGAACACACCAATGATGACGGCACGATCCGCTGGCATGGTGTTGCGGGCGAGAACAACAACATCCACGACCACTGGGTCGACGTGATCGGCAATGATGTCATCACTGATTTCACCGCTGGCGAAGACCGCATCATTATTGAAGGTCACACGACGGAAATCCTGTCCGTCGAGAACGGCGATGCCAATGGGGACGGGGTGCTCGATCATTCTGTGATCACGCTCTTCTCCGACCAGGGTGGTGGCGGTGGCGCCCACAACGAGGATATCCTCGGCACCATCACCGTTTATGGCGATCTGATATCGGAAGCGGATATCGAACAGGATGCTGGCCCCGCCTACGGCATTGTTCGCGATATCAACCGCATTGACGAGGCGATCACGCCGCTTGCTGTTGCAGAGGAACGCGGTGAGATTGCGCCACCTGCCATTGACACTGTCCCACCGGTGACAACTGCATCGGGCGTTGAAAGCGTCTTTCAGATTACCGAGAGTTTCGACTTTGCAGGCGACAATGAAGACTTCTTCCAGGCTTCCCACCAGGATGCGCTCGAACTGGCAAACGGAACTTATGCGCTGACGTTCAACGCGGATGACGTAACGGGAACCAGGACATTGTTCTCCAAGGATGGGCGTGACTATCAGTCCGGCGGGCACCTGAAACTCTACATTCAAAACGGCGAATTGAAGTTGCGGTCCCAGTCAACCGATGAATCCGAGCACGTCACCGTCCCGGATCTGGCCATCGAAGCTGGCCAAACGTACCACGTTGCCGTCTCATTCGGCGACAATGGCGTCCAGATCTATGTCGACGGAAAGCTCGCGGCCGCGGAAGCGGAATTCATTCAAAGCATGGAACTCAACACCCGGGCTCTTGTGCTGGGTGCCTCTGGTTCAAGCCGTCAGAATGACCTTCAAACGCCACGCGATCCATTCGACGGTACAATTTCTGACTTTGTCGTGTTCGGGGAGCAATTGTCTCCGGTTGATATGGCCGCCTTGTCCGGGATGGCCGATCCTGCGATCGGTTTCGAAGCACTTGCTTCTGTGTCCTATGAAGAGCTTATGCCAGCGCTTGCGCAGCTCCATCACGGCTCGGACGAGCTGCGTGATCTTGCGGTTGAATACGGTTTCAACCATGCCGGTGAGCGGATTGACGGCGCACCGGTCGAACAGGGAACCGACGGTGACGACACCATCGATGCATCGGGTGATGGTGATGCCGCCAATCTCATCTTTGCCGGCCTTGGCAATGATGATGTAACTGGCGGCGGCGGCGATGACGTTCTGCAGGGCGGATACGGCAATGACACGCTCTATGGCGGCGACGGAAACGACGTTATCGATGGCGGCCATGGCGAAGACTTCCTTTATGGCGGAGCGGGCAACGACTTCCTGATTGCCCAGGCCGACGGACGGGAAGGTCCGGTCACATATGACCCCGATAGGGGTGAAGGTATTGATGCCGACAGCCAGGACCGCGTCACTGGACGGGTTTACCTCGATCAGCCGATTGAAGCGGATGATGTTCTGACAGGTGGCGAAGGCAACGACATCTTCTACTTCCAGACCCTGATCAATTCCAAAGAGCGTTACATTCGCGAACACACCAATGATGATGGCACGATCCGCTGGCACGGCGTTGCCGGTGAGAACCAAAACATCCACGACCATTGGGTGGATGTGATTGGCAATGATGTCATCACCGACTTCACGCTTGGCGAAGACCGTATTCTGATCGAAGGCCACACCACGGAAATCTTCTCGATCGAATACGGTGATATCAATGGCGACAGCGTCTTTGACCATTCGATCATCACGCTCTTCTCAGACCAAGGTGGTGGCGGTGGTGCCCATAACGAAGACATGCTCGGGACGATCACGGTTTTCGGCGACCTTGTGACCGAAAACGATATCGAGCAGGATGCGGGCCCCGCTTACGGGATCGTTGCGGATATCAGCCGTCTTGATGAAGCGTTGACACCGCTCGCCGGTGAATCAATCCCGGTAGAGATTCCGGCAGCGCTTCAACCACCCGAGCCACCGGCTTTCGTGCCGGGTGATCTGGCAACGGTTGATCCGATTGGCCTGCCATCAGGTGCTGAAAGCGTCTTCAGACGTCCGGGCGATATGGACTTCTCAGGTTCGACGGACGACTATGTTCAGCTGACCCATACAGAGGCTATGGAAGTCGAAAACGGTACGCTCTCGCTTACCTTTACGGCTAATGATGTGAGCGGCAGAAACACGCTCTTCTCCAAAGATGCCCGTAACTTTGAATCCGGTGGACACCTGACGGCCTGGGTCGAAGACGGCGCGCTCGTCATCCGTCAACAGACAACGCACGAGAGCGAACATCTGACCATACCGGATCTTGCAATCACGCCTGGTGTCACCCATCACCTTGCTCTGAGCTTCGGTGACAACGGCATTCTCGTCTACATAGATGGTCAGCTTGTCGGTGCAGAGGCTGAATTTTTCCAGGGCCTAGATACCAATATCCGCGATCTTTTGATCGGTGCTTCTGGAACCCACCGCGAGGGCGATCGTGGCGAACCGCGTGATCCGTTTAATGGGACCATTTCAGAGGTTTCGTTGTTCGACAGTCAGCTGAACCCGGTTGATATTGCGGTACTCTCAGGTTTGACAGATCCGGCCTTCGAAAGTGCAGCGCTGGCTTCGCTCTCAGCAGAAGAGTTGATGCCAGCCCTTGCCCAGCTCCACCATGGCAGTGATGCGTTCAGGGCAATCGCTAACGACTATGGGTTCAATCACCATGGTGTTCTTGTCGGTGGTCCCGCGATCGAAGAGGGCACTGACGGTGATGACACCTTCACCAATGCGGACGACGATGCGACGGTCAATCAAATCTCCGCGGGCCTTGGCGACGATGACGTCTATGGCGGCGGCGGTGATGATGTCCTTCAAGGCGGCTACGGAGACGATGAAGTCTATGGCGGTGCCGGTGATGACGTGCTCGATGGCGGCCACGGCGAGGATCATCTCTACGGCGGGGCCGGCGCAGACCTTCTGATCGCGCAAGCCGACGGCCGGGAAGGGGACGTCACATACGATCCCGACCGGAATGAAGGCATTGACGGGTTCAGTGCCGACCAGGAAACCGGTCGTGTCTATCTTGATCAGCCGATTGACGCGAACGATGTTCTGACCGGCGGAGCCGATGCCGACATCTTCTATTTCCAGACGCTCATCAACGCGAAGGAAATCTACATTCGTGAACACACCAATGATGACGGCACCATCCGTTGGCATGGTGTCGCTGGCGAGAACAACCAGATCCACGATCACTGGGTTGATGTCATCGGCGACGACATAATCACCGACTTCTCGAAAGCGGAAGGCGACCGGATTGTCGTCGAGGGGCACACGACTGAAATCCTGTCGGTTGAGCAAGTCGACAGCGATGGTGATGGCGTTGACGATTATTCGGTGATCACCCTGTTCTCGGATCAGGGCAACGGCGGCGGCGCCCACAACGAGGACATCCTCGGAACCATTACGGTCTATGGTGATCTCGTTGAAGAAGGCGATATCGAACAGGATGCGGGACCGGCCTACGGCATCGTGCGTGACATTAATCGGATCGATGAAGCGATTTCGCCCTATGCAGTATACGGCGAAACCCAGCCAGATCCAGCGGATGATCCTGTCGACGAGACACCGGACGATCCGGTGATGGCCGACGACCCGGGCGAGGATCCTGTCGACGAGACGCCGGACGATCCGGTGATGGCCGACGACCCGGGCGAGGATCCTGTCGACGAGACGCCGGACGATCCGGTCATGGCTGACGACCCGGTGGATGATCCATCCGAAGAAACGCCGGATGATCCGGTGATGGCGGATGATCCGGGCGAGGATCCTGTTGATGACCCGGCAGACGATCCTGTGATGGCTGACGATCCGGTGGATGATCCATCCGAAGAAACGCCGGACGATCCGGTGATGGCGGATGATCCGGGCGAGGATCCTGTTGATGACCCGGCAGACGATCCTGTGATGGCTGACGATCCAGTGGATGATCCTGCCGAAGAAACGCCGGACGATCCGGTGATGGCTGACGACCCGGGTGAGGACCCTGTCGACGACCCGACAGATGATCCTGTGATGGCTGACGATCCAGTGGATGATCCTGCCGAAGAAACGCCGGACGATCCTGTGATGGCTGACGACCCGGGTGAGGACCCTGTCGACGACCCGGCAGATGATCCTGTGATGGCTGACGATCCAGTGGATGATCCTGCCGAAGAAACGCCGGACGATCCGGTGATGGCTGACGACCCGGGTGAGGACACTGTAGATGACCCGGTAGATGATCCTGTGATGGCTGACGATCCGGTGGACGACCCAGCCGACGATCCGGCAGATGATCCTGTGATGGCTGATGATCCGGCAGACGACACGCCAGACACGCCTTCACTCGATCCGGTCTTCCAGGTCGCGGGACAGCTGGAATTCGACGGCTCGCGTGGTGGCGAGGAGGCATACCAGCATGAAGACGCGATGGCGCTTTCAGAAGGATCCTTCGTCTTCTCATTCACAGCGGATGAGATTTCCGGACGCGATGCGCTCTTCTCGAAAGACGCGCGCGGTAGGGGCGATGGCGAAATCACGGCCTTCATCGAAGAGGATGGTGATTTGAAAGTCCGGATCCAGGACGAAGGTAAGTCGAAGACCCTGGTGGCGGATGGGATCATCGAAGAAGGCGAGAGCTATGACGTCGTCTTCACTTTTGGCGATGAGGGTGCATTCCTCTTCGTTGACGGTGAACTGGAAGCGGCACGCAGAAAGTTCACTCCGGATCTCGAGCTAAACGAAGAGACCCTCTTCATCGGGGCCAGCGGTGCTCGTAACGATCCAGGCACCGAGGGCAACCAGCGTCAGAACTTCGAAGGTGTGATCGAGAACTTCACCATCCTCGCCGAGCAGCTCGACGAGAATGAAGTCAAGTCGCACACAATCTTCGACCAGGACGCCATTGTCTGATCTCCAGCGGATCTTACGCCCGGCCTGACAAGGCCGGGCGTTTCTTCAAACCGGCGGTCTGGTCTTTCTGACCGGTCCGCCCTTTTCGTCTCAAGCCCCGTTCCGGGATGCCATGAAACACCTTGAAAATGCAGTAGACAGGCTCAAAAAAGCGCTTGTTCCCGTCGCGATATTCAGCGCTGCTGTCAATATCCTGATGCTCACCGGACCACTCTTCATGCTCCAGGTCTATGACCGGGTCTTGACGAGCCGATCCTCCGCAACGCTTCTGGCACTCTTTGCCATTGTTGCTATACTTTACGTCTTCCTTGCAGCTTTTGACGGTTTGCGTGCCCGTATCCTTGCTAGGGCAGCCCATCGTTTTGACGGCGATCTCATGGAAACGGTCCAGATGCGATCGATCAAGGCGGGGCTTAAGCGCAATGGTGAAGCTGAACGCTCTGTACGAGACCTGACGAATGTCCGTCAGTTCATTCAAAGCCGGGCGCCGGTTGCTCTTTTCGACCTGCCGTGGGTCCCGCTCTACCTCGGCTTCGTTTTCCTCATCAATGTATGGCTCGGCCTTTTCACACTGTTCGGAATGGCAATGCTTGGCTGTATCACGTTCCTGACTGAGCGCTCGACAAAGGAGCCACTTGCAGAAAGTGGTCGGCTTGAGGCTCATGAGGCCCTTCTGTCGAACGAACTCAATCGCAATGCTGAGGCCGTCATTGCCATGGGCATGGCTGGCCCGCTCACGAACAGGTGGATTTCTCTTAGAAAGAATGCCATGCGCACGCAGCGCTCGGCAGGCGATCTGACCGACACGCTCGGCGCGACCTCGAGAGGGTTCCGTCTCTTCATTCAATCGGCGATCCTCGCTTTAGGCGCTTACCTCGCGCTTCTTGGGCACATTTCCGCAGGTATGATCATCGCAGCGTCCATCCTCACCGGACGGGCCCTGTCGCCGATCGATCAGGTGACCGCCCATTGGAAAGCGTTCATTCGCGCCCGCCTTGCTTTCGATCGATTAAAGGAATTCCTGGGGCGCAACGACAATGATGCGACACGCAACACTCGTCTTCCCGAGGTTGTTGGAAACCTCGACGTGAGCCAGGCTTACAAGTTGACTAATAGCGATGGCGGAGCGGGGGATCAGCGGATCATTCTCGGCGGGCTTGATTTCCGGCTTGAACCAGGTGACGGGCTCGGCGTCATCGGACCGAGCGCGTCCGGCAAATCGACTCTGGCGCGGCTCCTGGTTGGTATTACGATGCCGGATCGCGGTGCGGTCCGGCTGGACGGGGCGACCTTCGATATGTGGAACCGTGACGAACTCGGCCGCAACATCGGCTATCTGCCGCAAAATGTTCACCTTGTGGCAGGAACGATTTTCGAGAACATTGCGCGCTTCGAGGACGATGCGCGCGACGAGGATGTCGTAGAGGCAGCGCGTCTTGCCGGCGTCCACGATCTGATTCTGCGGCTCGACCGCGGATATAAGAGTGAAGCAGGCGAGTATGGAGGGGTCCTGTCGGGCGGTCAGGCGCAGCGTATCGCGCTTGCCCGCGCCGTTTACAGGCGTCCAAAGCTCGTGGTTCTCGACGAACCGAATGCAAATCTCGATGCGGC
>JBCDCZ010000031.1:0-25008 GCA_039180865.1 Pseudomonadota bacterium
CCGGTTTCACAACATAGATCCCGCAATCCGTCCGGTCGATGACACCTTCAGCCGTGTTGCCGATGATAAGACCCTGAAGCCCTGTTCGGTTCGCGCTGCCGATGACAAGAAGATCAGCAGAGATCTCGCGGACCGCGTCCGGGATCGCTCGCCTGGGATTTCCCATGACGAGTTTGGGTTCAAGGTCGATGCCTTTCGCTGCGAGTGGCTTTGCTTTCTCTAGGAAATCATTGAGCCATTTTCTCGATACCGCTTCCCACTCATGAACATATTCGTCGACCTGTTGCGACGTTAGACCGGATCTCGGGCCTTCAAGAAAATGAACACCAACCGGTGACCAGGCATGAATCACATACACCTTGGAGATACCAAAACGATCAGCAAGGGCTGTGGCGTGCCTGATCAGGTTGCTGGCCTGTAAATCCGCTCCGGACTCCGTTTCCTGCGCCTCCGTATTGTCGACAGCGACGGCTATCCTTGTCGGGGCAGTGTCCTGTTCAGGACGGACAATCCAGACCGGTGCTGGACATTTTCGGATGAGCTTTCTATCCGTTGCCCCGAACAATGGGGCCTTTTCCTCACTCGGGCGATCAGCGAGTTTTACGACAAGATCGGCCTCATGCAGGGCGGCAGCCTTGATGATTTCATCGCCGATTGTCCCTGACAGAAGATGCGGGTCTTTTGCATTCGGGAACGCCCTTTTTACATCGGCCAGACGCTCGCGAAGATCCTGCACCATGATGCTTTCCGCCAGTTTGGCCATCGAAACCACATTTGCTTTCGTGAAAGCACTGGAGAGTGTCTGTGTGACACCCAGCGGGATGAATTCAATACCCTCCTGCCCCGCGAGTGGCTTCAGGTGACTGATCGTGCAGGCCACGGGATCATCATAGTCAACGGCAATCAAAATACGCTTCAGCATTTCGAACGTTTCTCCTTTTAAGGTTCACGCGTAGCGAACCTTTCAGCAAGCCCCCACTTGCAGTCCGGTAATCGGTCCTGAGCCGTTGCGGTCATTTCCTTCTTTTTGACCTCTTCAACTTGGTACTCTCGACCTTCGCCGAACATTGGTGAAACATCATGAAGAACGGAGTTTGGGTATGACATGCGTCAATTGAGGTTTAGCGGCGTTCGATTTGGCGCAACGGCGCCGCGCGAAGCGAAAGGAATGCCAGTGCGGAGCCAAAGTCTTGTTGGTCACTCGTTTGGAGGATGAATGAGGATTAAATCGCGGTGTTGAGAAGCTATCGGTCAGAGCATTCCCAGAATGCAAATTAACCGGTATTTATTGGGACTGGCGAGGTAAATGCGGCACTCCTAAGTTCCGAAAGCACAAAGGATCTGCCGCTGATAGTATAACGTTCCGTTCCTTGAAATGATGATGATTTTTTATGATTTTATGATGTATGTTTTCGCACTGTCTGCAATAATCTGTATGCTTTGGTTTGCTCATCACAACAATATATTTCTAAATAATCTTGGGCGGTATGGAGTGGTATATGCTTATAAGGCTTTGTTCACAAAAGGTACGTTCTTAAAAATGACTGTATATCTATTATTTACGTTTGGATTTGGTTTTCTTTGCATCCTGATGCACGGCTTGGCCAAGAACGGATGATCGCGCGTCGGATACTTTGATCAAAGTAGGGAGAAGTCTCCGAACAATATCTATTTTAAGATACCATTGGGCGGGTCAGTCGCGCCACTAGTCCCCTTCGACGCTGGCGCTTACCCTCGGGGGCATCCAACATATTCTACGGCTGGCACAGTTTCGAAGATCTGTGGTGCTTGGGAGGCTCGCTCGATACGCTCGCGAGCATTCTCACCCTTCAAATGATTCACTGGATCATTTGATCCGCGTTTCGCGGACCGGTCGTGGCCCCCTCGACGCTGTCGCTTACCCTCGGGGGCATCCAAAACTTAAAATCGACCCACTGGGTCGATTTTTGCGGTTTACCGCATCTGTTTTGGATGGTGCGGCCGAGAAGACTCGAACTTCCACGGGTTTTACCCCACAGCGACCTCAACGCTGCGCGTCTACCAATTCCGCCACGGCCGCAGCTGGTAGGTACCTGTCAAACAGGTGCGCCCGTGTAACAAATGTCCGAGTCAAGAACAAGGATTTTTCTGAGAAATTCTGAAAGCCTACTATGGGTTTGTTTCATCGTCAGGTGGTGTGTCATCCGACTGAGGGGTGTCGTCCACTTCTTCGGATACCGGATCCATCGCGTCAGCCATATCCTCTGCACCTGTTTCATCCGCCATGTCGTCAGTATCGGTCTCCATGGCCATCGCCATTTCCTGACCGTCTTCAGAGGTATCGGCCATGCTTTGATCTTCGATCAGCGCCATATCATCGGAAATCTCTTCCCCGAAGACTTCTTCGATCTCCTCATCCTGACAAAACGGGTCGGATGGACGCCGGTAAATCGCTGGGCGCAGCGAAGCATTGGATACTGAAATCTCAATGCGTTCACCGTTGAGGCGTAATTGTCCGGCGGCGACCTCCATCTCGCCCACATAGAGATGGACATCGTCATCCTCGGTCGTATCGAGGGCGATCACCGCCCCTCGCCCAAGACGTAGCAGCGCGTGGATTGGCATCGTCGTGTCGCCGAGAACAACCGTTACGTTGACACTGACATCGCTCAGAGGTGAAGATTTTTCATCCTCCATCATCGCGACTTCGTCCCAGATGTCACCGCTCACCCGTTATCCCCTTTTTGTAAATTTTGGTTGTGTGCTGATGCTTGACAGCACGGCGCAAACCTTAACAAATCCCTTACTTCGTCAATGTCGCCAAAGATGGTTACTCAATGGTTAACAATAGCGTCCGGCAGATGATCCCGGATGGGAGTTTCTTTCCGAACTCACAGGAGAGTGAGGTCGAGTGGAAGGTGTCGAGCGATCCTGTTGATTACGAGGCGGCGCTGGACTTCATGGAAAACCGGGTTCGCGAGATCGTGGCTGGAACGGAGCGAGAGTGTGTCTGGCTTCTTGAACATCCCCCGCTTTATACGGCTGGGACCAGTGCGAAGGACGATGATTTGCGCGATCCAAATCGTTTTCCGGTTTTTCATACCGGTCGGGGTGGACAATTTACCTATCATGGTCCCGGCCAGAGGATCGCTTATGTGATGCTTGATCTGAAACAGCGCAAGCAGGATGTCCGCCTGTTTGTGGGCGCGCTTGAAGAACTGATTATTCGCTCACTAGATCGGTTCAACATCGTCGGAGAACGCCGCGATGATCGCGTCGGCGTTTGGGTGCAACGTCCTGAAAAACCGCGGCTCGCTGATGGCAGCACGCACGAGGATAAGATTGCTGCCATCGGGATTCGTCTCAGGAAGTGGGTGAGCTTCCATGGCATCAGCATCAATGTGCACCCTGAACTCACGCACTTCGACGGGATTGTGCCCTGTGGCGTTCAGGGCCACGGAGTCACAAGCTTCGAGGATCTCGGTCAGCTAGCGACCCTGCCCGATGTTGATCTTGCCCTACGGGAGAGCTTTGAGGAGGTCTTTGGAAAAACCGGCCCTATTCAAACTCCATAATCACATCGTCCACAGCAAGGCTTGCGCCCGCTTCGACATTGATCTTGGCGATGACGCCTGAGTGTTCCGCTTTGAGGACATTTTCCATCTTCATGGCTTCAACGCTCGCAAGGACTTCGCCTGGCTCAACTTTCTGGCCGACTTCAACAGCGATGGAGACGACAAGACCCGGCATCGGACAAAGCAGCAGCTTGGAGGTGTCAGCAGCCTCTTTCTCCGGCATCTGGGCGAGAAGCTCCGCCTCGAACGGGCGCATCAGAAGTCCACGGCGGGAAGCACCCCGGTGATTGAAGCGGAAGAAGGCCCCTTCCCGGCCGACTGTCACATGGATCATGCGTCCGTCGATTTCTGCATTGAAGACGCTTTCGCCCGGCATCCAGTCGGTCACGATGGTTGAAAGCTCTCCGCTTCCATCGAGTTGGGCATAAATCTCGAAATGATCATCATGCTCCATTCCGCCAAGCGTCACTTCGTGGGTATCCCGGTCAAGCATGACGATCCAGTCGGCATTGAGCCCGCCATGGTGTGGTCGCAACCTATTTTGGAAACGATCCCTGCGAATGCGTTCAATGAGGCCTGTTGAAAGCGCTGTCGCGATGAAGGCTTCGCGCATGAGATCATCCATTTCAACGCCGTGGAAGCCGTCCGGATATTCCTCCGCGATGAAGTTCGTGGAAATGTCCCCGCTCATCCAGCGCGGATGGCCCATGAGAGCCTGCAGAAACGGAATATTGTGCTGGATGCCTTCGACAACGAACTGGTCAAGCGCATCCGCCATCGCAATCGTGGCTTCCTTGCGTGTTGGCGCATGGGTGCACAATTTTGCGATCATCGGGTCGTAGTACATTGAAATTTCCGACCCTTCGGTGACGCCGGTATCGTTTCGGATCAAAGCACCGTCGTCCAAACCCTCTTCAGGCGGCTCATAGGCGGTGAGACGTCCGATGGATGGCAGGAACCCTCGAAACGGATCTTCCGCGTAAATCCGGCTTTCAATCGCCCATCCCGTCAGCGTGACATCTTCTTGTGAGATCGCCAGCGTTTCCTCGTTTGCAACCCGGATCATCTGCTCGACCAGATCAACTCCGGTGATCAGTTCCGTCACCGGGTGTTCGACCTGAAGACGGGTGTTCATTTCAAGAAAGTAGAAGTTACGATCTTTGTCGACGATGAATTCAACCGTTCCGGCACTCTCATAATCGACCGCTTTCGCCAGAGCGACAGCCTGCTCACCCATAGCTTTCCGGGTTCCTTCATCGAGGAAAGCGGAGGGTGCTTCCTCGACCACTTTCTGGTTTCGGCGTTGGATCGAGCATTCCCGCTCGGCAAGATAGATTGCGTTTCCGTGCTTATCGCCAAGAACCTGAATCTCAATATGGCGGGGTTTCACGATGAATTTCTCGATGAAGACCCGGTCATCACCGAATGAGGACTTGGCTTCCGATCGCGCGAGCTGAAAGCCTTCTGCGACTTCGTCCGCGGAATTCGCAATGCGCATCCCCTTACCGCCGCCGCCAGCCGACGCTTTGATCATCACCGGGAAGCCGATGTCTTCAGCTATCTTTAGAGCTTCGTCTGCGTCCTCGATCTCGCCGAGATAACCTGGAACCGTACTGACACCGGCTTCGTTGGCGAACTTCTTCGATTCGATTTTGTCGCCCATGACTTCGATCGCCTTGACATTCGGACCGATGAAGGCAATTCCGGCTTCTTTAAGGGCTCTCGCAAAGGCCGGGTTTTCCGATAGGAAACCGTAACCCGGATGAACCGCCTGCGCGCCTGTCTCTTTGCAGGCCGCAATGATCTTTTCGATAACGAGATAGGATTGGGCCGCGGGCGGCGGTCCAATCTCAACGGCTTCGTCGGCCATTAGAACGTGCGGTGCCCGCGCGTCGGCTTCCGAATGGACTGCGACGGTTTTGATGCCCATGGCCTTCGCGGTCTTCATCACCCGGCAGGCGATTTCACCGCGGTTTGCGATCAGAATTTTTTCAAACATAACCGTCGTCTTTCCTGTACTAGCGCAGCTTAACCGCTGTTCCGTTGGCCGAGACCATCAAAATGGAGCTCGATTCACCAATCGCTTCGTAATCAAGGTCAACACCGATAACAGCGTCGGCGCCGAGGGCGCGCGCTTCTTCAACCAGATCGTCAAGCGCGTGATGACGGGCATCGCGCAGAACCTTCTGATAAGAACCGGCGCGGCCACCGACGATATCGCGGATCCCCGCGAAGAAATCCTTGAAGATGTTTGCGCCCAAGACCGCTTCCCCGGCAACGACACCGACGATCTGAGCGACTTCGCGGCCCGGTACGCTATCAGTTGTGCTGACAATCATTGTTCTTGCTCCTTATGCTTTCGATAAGTGACGTTCACGCAGAAAAATGTAGAAGCCGGACCCGATGATGATCGCTATCCCGATCCATTTAACGGGCGTTGGGAAATCACCGAAAACCAGCAGTCCAAGAACGGTCGCGCCGATGATTTCGAGATATTGGAACGGGGCGAGAATACTGGCCGGTGCCTTCTGGCAGGCAATCACGATCATCAGATGAGCGACGGTGCCGATTAGCCCGAGCATGACAATGAGAGACCATGCAAGTTCGGTTTGTGGCAGAGCCGGTGAGAGTGACGATAAAGGCAGGATCGTCGCCCCGAGGATCAGTAGCGCTCCCATCATCAAAACGCCGCCGATACCGGCTGCACATTGCATTGCGAGTGGTTCATCGTCGCCGGATGCGATTTTGCGGGTAAGTATCAAGTAGAGCGAATAGATGAAGGCAGTTCCGACAGGCAATAGCGTCGCGAAGCCGACCTCTTCAAAGCTTGGTTGGATGACAATCAACGCCCCTGCAAAGCCGAAGAGAACGGCAGCCCGCCGTCGCCATCCAACGTCCTCACCGAGGAGTATGGCCGATAAAATAGTGACGATAAAAGGAGCGACAAAGAAGACAGAAATCGCGTCGGCAACCGGCATGAAGGTGACGGCGATGAAGAACAGAAAGGCCGCAAATCCCATCATCGCACCGCGCAGCATATTGCCATAAAGGTTGTTCGGCATGATCCGGGCTTTGTATCCGAGCGCTGTCAAGCCGATTAGAAGAACAAGGAGAACAACTGCCTGAATAAGGAACCGGCAGAAGGTGATCAAAGCCGCGCCGACCGCCTCGTGGGTTCCGAGATACTTTGCGATAATATCCATACCCGGCGCGAGCAACATCGCCGCGGCCATGATCGTCATGCCGAGCACGACAGTCGAATTGGGAGCGAGCGCCTGTTGTGGGACCGGTGTCATGAAACGAGCCTTTCAGGACACTTAGAGCGGGATGTTATCGTGTTTTTTCCAAGGGTTCGCGAGATCCTTGTCGCGCAACATCTGAAGCGCTCGACACAATCTGCGCCGGGTCGAGTGCGGGAAGATCACGTCGTCGATATATCCGCGCTCCGCTGCCACAAAAGGTGACAAGAAGCGTCTTTCGTATTCTTCCGTCAACTCCGCGATTTTGTCGGGATCATCCATATGCCGCCGATAAATAATCTCGACTGCGCCTTTCGCCCCCATCACAGCAATCTGTGCCGAAGGCCAGGCATAATTGATGTCTCCGCGCAGGTGTTTGGACGCCATGACGTCGTAGGCTCCACCGAAAGCCTTTCGGGTAATTACAGTCACCTTGGGGACGGTCGCCTCCGAATAGGCGAAGAGAAGCTTTGCACCATGCTTTATGAGCCCGCCATATTCCTGAGCCGTGCCGGGCAGAAAGCCTGGAACGTCGACGAAGGTCACAATCGGAATGCCGAAGCAGTCGCAGAAGCGCACGAACCGCGCAGCTTTGCGGCTGGCATCGCTGTCGAGAACACCGGCGAGCACCATCGGTTGGTTTGCGACGAAGCCCACGGTCTTGCCTTCCATCCGTCCGAAGCCTGTAACGATGTTCTTGGCAAAATTTTCCTGGATTTCGAAGAAGTCGCCCTCATCCACCACCTTTAAGATGAGTTCCTTGATGTCGTAGGGAATGTTCGCGTTTCCCGGCACAAGCGTATCGAGCGACATTTCAAGGCGGTCCGGTGAATCGAGCGTCTCGAGGGCCGGAAGATCGTCAGTGTTTGAAAGCGGCAGAAGATCAATGAGACGCCGCATTTCGATCAGGGCTTCGATATCATTGTCGTAGGCGCCATCGGCGATCGATGATTTCGTCGTATGAACCCCTGCTCCGCCGAGCTCCTCATGGGTTACCGTCTCATTGGTAACGGTTTTGACGACATCAGGGCCTGTCACATACATGTAGCTAGTATCGCGCACCATGAAGATGAAGTCGGTCATGGCCGGCGAATAGACGTCGCCGCCTGCGCACGGTCCCATGATCAGTGAAATCTGTGGGATGACGCCGGACGCGAGAACGTTGCGCTGGAAGACTTCAGCATAGCCGCCAAGGGCTGCGACGCCTTCCTGGATCCGCGCACCGCCTGCATCCATCAGACCGATGATCGGCGCGCGATTGCGGAGCGCCATATCCTGTACCTTGCAGATTTTCTCGGCATGCGCTTCAGAAAGTGAGCCGCCAAACACGGTAAAGTCTTTGGCGAAGACAAAGACTTTCCGTCCGTTGACCGTGCCCCAGCCGGTTACCACGCCGTCACCAGGGATTTTAACCTCATCCATTCCGAAGTCAGTTGCACGATGTTCAACGAACATGCCGAACTCTTCGAAACTGTTGTCGTCGAGGAGGACCTTGATGCGTTCGCGTGCCGTGAGCTTTCCGCGTTCGTGCTGGCGTTCGATGCGTTCTTCTCCACCGCCGAGAACGGCTTCTGCCCGTCTTTCTTCCAGTTCGTTCAGGATATCCCGCACGCGTTCCTCCCTTTCCGCTTCCACGCACCTAATGTCGTCACGACCTTTTCGCGAACGTCGCGCGCCCCGGTACGTGTTAGGTAAAATCACCTTTTCCTATGGAAACCCTTCTTGACAATAGACCATAGGCACAATGGGCTTTGCAAAATCATTTTGCACTGCCTTATCCGCTCCGGGATTATTTCCTGTCGGCGTAAGGGTTCTTGCCTTCGCGCAGGATCAATCTCAGAGGAACGCCGGGCAATTCAAAATCCTCGCGGATCTGATTGAGGAGATAACGGCGATAGGAATCCGGCACTGCATCGGATCGTGTGCAGAAGACCACGAAGGTGGGCGGGCGCGCCTTTGCTTGAGTGATGTAGCGCAATTTGAGGCGGCGGCCCGAGACCGCGGGCGGTGGATGGTACTGAATGATGTTATCGAACCAACGATTGAGTTTGGCCGTGGACAATCGGATGTTCCACACGTCGTAGGTTCTGAGAACGGCGTTCATGAGCTTGTTGAGGTTGCGCCCGGTCAAGCCGGAAATCGGCACCATTTCGACGCCGCGAACCTGGGGAAGCAATCGTTCGCACTTTTCCCGGAGCACGTTGAGTTCGGTTTGCGGCTCCTCGACAAGATCCCACTTGTTAAGCGCAATGACGAGCGCCCGCCCCTCGCGTACCACCAGATCGGCAATCTGGAGATCCTGTTTCTCGAAAGGCATTGTTGCATCGAGCGTTACGACGACCACTTCCGCAAAACGGATCGCACGAAGGGCATCGGAGACTGACAGCTTCTCAAGTTTCTGGTTGACCTTTGCCTTCTTGCGCATGCCCGCAGTGTCGAAAAGCTTGATCCTACGCTCGTTGTATTCCCAGTCGACGGAGATTGAATCCCGGGTAATGCCGGCTTCCGGACCGGTGAGCAGCCTCTCTTCCCCAAGAAGCTGATTGATGAGGGTCGATTTTCCGGCGTTCGGACGGCCCACAACCGCAATCCGCAAAGGCTTTGACGGGTCATCCTCTTCGCCGTCGACGCTTTCGCCATCGACCAGATCCACATTGACAATCGCCTCGTCAGCACCCGTTCCTTCATCCCGTTCGGCTGCCTCATCGGCATAAGGACGGATGACATCGTAGAGCGAACCCAGGCCTTCTCCGTGTTCTGCTGAGACTGCGACCGGATCGCCGAAGCCGAGGCTATAGGCTTCATAAGCACCCTCCTCTGCCCGTCCTTCGGATTTGTTGGCGAGAACAACGACGGGCCGGTCGAAACGCCGCATCATCTCGGCGAAATGCTCGTCCGCAGGAGTAACGCCAGCTCGGACATCGATCATGAAAAGGCAGAGATCAGCCTCTTCGATAGCGGCTTCGGTCTGACGCCGCATGCGTCCTTCAAGCGTCTCATCGTCAGCGTCTTCAAGACCGGCTGTATCGATGATCGTGAAAGAGAGATCGCCGAGCTTCGCTTCTCCCTCTCTACGGTCGCGGGTAACCCCGGGTGTGTCATCCACGAGTGCGAGTTTACGCCCGACGAGGCGATTAAACAGGGTGGATTTTCCGACATTTGGCCTGCCAATGACGGCAACACGCAGGGTCATGACAGCTTGACGCCTCTACTTACAGCGTTGGGCGCGCTTTTAGGAATTCTCTGACGGTTCAGGAATCGTACCGCCCCTCGAAATGATCAGTTCTTCCAGTAGCCGTGCGCGCGCAGCTGTTCCTTCAGGCACGCCAACGGCACTTTTGATCTCCGCAACCCATTTAGCCGTTTCTTCGATGTCTCCGGCTTTCCAGGCGGACAATGCAAGCGCCTCCATTGCGAGCTCGCGCCATGGATTATCACCGGTAACGAGCCCGCCAACGCGGGTCTGGACGGCTTCAAAACCTTCCAGGTCGACGGCAATCATGGCTGCCTGTAAATTGGCATAGTCTTGAAGTTCGCTCGGGATGTCCGAGCTTCCGCCAAGGGCGTCATAGGCTGCAAGCGCCTCTGATGCTTGTCCCTGTTGAAGCAGGTTGGAAGCGACCGAAAAACGCGCCAACACGGGGTATTTAGCGTAACCGTCTTCTGCTAGCTGGTTGAGGATGATGCTCGCTTCCTGGCGCCGACCATCGTCAATATGGGTGAGTGCTCGCAGATACCGGTCACCTGAGGCCGCAGCCTGCGTCTCATGGTAATAGAGATAGCCGCGATAGGCTGCTGTGCCGACGACGATAAAAACCGCCAGTGCAACGAATAACCAGCCATAATTACGCCAGATCCGCTTCATGCGATCCTTGCGCATTTCTTCTTCAACTTCGCGGAAAAAGTCCGTCATTGCCTTCCTGTCCAAGGTTGCACCGCGTCTCGACGCCGCGCGACCCTATGGTGGGAGCCGGCAAAAATCAATCGCGGGTGCTATTTCTCTTTCATACCATATGTATGTTCCGGGGCGGGAAAAGAACCCTCCCTGACCGCTTCTGCGTATCCGCTCACACTTTCTTCGATGTGATCCTTGAGCGCACCGAATTTGCGGACAAATTTCGGGACCCAATCGGATAGGCCGAGCATATCTTCCAGAACCAGAATCTGGCCGTCGCAATCGGCAGACGCACCAATTCCGATGGTCGGGATATCCACCGCATCGGTTATGCGTTTTGCAAGGGGTGCTGCAACGCCCTCGACCACCATGGCGAATGCACCGGCGTCTGCGACCGCACGGGCATCCGCTTCGATTGCAGCCCATTCCGCTTCGTCGCGGCCCTGTACTTTGAAGCCGCCCATTGTATTGAAGCTTTGTGGGGTCAGACCGATATGCCCCATCACGGGAACTCCGCGCTCCGCTAGAAAACGGATTGTCGGCGCCATCAGGGCTCCGCCCTCAAGCTTTACCGCACCACATCCGGTTTCTTTCATGATCCTGGACGCTGAGCGGAAGCCAGCCTCCGGGCTTTCCTCATAGGAGCCGAATGGCATATCGACGACGATCAGGGCCTCTGAAGACCCGCGCATAACGGCATGGCCCTGTAAAATCATCATATCGACCGTAACCGGGATCGTCGTCTCGAGGCCATGCATGACCATACCAAGGGAATCGCCAACGAGAATGAAGTCGACATAAGGGTCGATTATTCCCGCAGTATGAGCGTGATAGGCCGTCAATGAGACGACCCTTTTGTTGCCCTTCATTTGTCGGATGTCGACCGCATTGCGTCTGCGGCGTTTGGTTTGAACGGACATAAGAAGCCTCCCGAATTAGTCGATCAGGTCTGGATCGGCGGTACGCCAAAAAGGAATTCATGAGCCCACACTACGAAAAGCACGTAGAGCGCCAGGCCGATCACAATGGCAAGAATGTCCTTCCAAACCGGTCCGCCGGGATTGTCGGATAAAAGACCCGCCTGGACCCGTTTCTTCGCTGAGATGCGGGCGGCCACGGCCCATGCGAGAAACGATCCGAAGAGTAGAATGGAGGCTGTGTCGCCGTTTGCGAGAAGGTGAGCCGTTGCCCATATTTTCACAGCAAGCAGTTGAGGGTGCTTGACCGCTTTTGCGATTTTTCCGCGCGCGCCTGACATGACAAAAAAGATCAGGGCAAAGAGCATTAAAAGCGCTGATATGTGCGAGACCCAGGACGGTAATTGATAGAGGAAAACGGTTTCCTCTCGGGCAAGCCCGTAACCCCAAATGATCAAGCCAAGGCCGACAATAGAGCCGACCGCGACCGGCGCCTTCCAGTAAATCTCCTGTCCACCGTCGATCAAAGCCTTGCGTTTGCGTGCAAGACCGATCATCGCTCCATGGGCACCGAGAAAGGCGATAAGCCCCCAAACGAGCACCAGCATAGACTTTGTCCTCCGACGAAATACGGATAAGCTTGCTTGCTTTTAGCGCTTCGTCTGCGATGAAGGAAGGTGGAATTGCCTATCGATTCAAAACTTGCCGAAAAACGGCTTGCTGCTTTGCGGACCGAACTCCAGCGACTGGAAGAGATATCGGCTGAGGCGAGAAATACCGTTGAGCTCGATCAACAATCGGTCGGTCGGTTGAGTCGGATGGATGCCCTGCAGGGGCAAGCGATGGCGCAAGAGCAGCAAAGACGACGGCAAATGGATCTGGTGCGAATTGATGCTGCGATGCGCAGGCTAGCGGATGATGAATACGGCTATTGCGTTGAATGCGGTGATGAAATTGCTGAGAGGCGCCTGGAAATCGATCCCATGGCCTCGCATTGCGTGAACTGCGCCAGTCTCAACGAGCGGAATTAACCCGCCGACTGTTCGATGTCTGATGGCTCAGTGTCGTCTTTCATGTAGTTTGCGACGATTTCCGCCATGCGGTCGGCATCCACGATCGGCGGGACAAGCGTCTTGAACGATCCGTCAGGGCCCAGGAGATAGACGAAGCTGCCATGATTGTAGATCGGACGGCCCTCAATGTCCGTACCAACCTTCTCGACCGAAACCTTGAACTTGTTTCTCACATCGGCCAGCGCGCCATCTGATCCTGTCAGGCCGATCAGAGACGGGTGATAGGCGTTAAGGCGCTCGCGCATCACCTCAAGCGTATCGTTCTCGGGATCGACCGTAATCATGACTGGAGTGAAGCGATCCCCTGCTGCTTTCTTCAACCTGGTGACGGTATCGGCCATGAGAGGCAAAGCCGTTGAACAGATCGCTTCGCAATTGGCATATCCGAAGAAGACGAGCAGGTAGCGGCCTTCATAATCTTTCAACTGGCGCGGATTGCCATAGTGATCGATGAGATCGAAATCGCCGCCGATCTCTGCCCCGAACGGAAGGATTGCCGCAAGCGCATCGGCAGGGCTTGGTTGTGGTTGTGTAAGATCAAGAGGCGCTGCAGCCTGTTGGGGAGCGGGTTCAGGCGTAGCACTCGTCTGCGTCGCAGGATTGCGTGTGTCGGAGCCGAAAACCAAGGCGCCACCCACAAAACTGACAGCCGTTAAAGCTGCGAGCGTGGCAAAACCAGCAATCGTTCCCGAAGCCTTTTTCATCATCGTTTTCTTTGTTTTTGTTCAGGTGTTTCGCGGTCTGTCCGTCGCGCCCGCGCGCACTTATGAATGCGCGCGAGGCGTCTTGAATACACCGCCGGACCTTCCCTAAAGGTTTGTCGACCTCGGGAAGCCGTCAAAGAGGGTGCGTCAGTACCACTCTTTGATAAAGCGTTCGTCTTCCTCTTTACCGAGCCCCATATAGCCATTCTCCTCGAGTTGAGACAGAACGCGCGGGTCGCGCCGGAACCAGGGGCCTTCACCTCCGGCATCCGGGAACTGCTTGGCCCATTCTTTGGTGTGCAGGTTGGCTTTCTGCCACTCGCCACCTTCCGGTTTCAGTAACTGAACCTGATAGAGCTGCGCCGGGATATCTTCCCCGACCAAAAGTCCATCCACACCGATGGTTTTACCGCAATGTGGGAGGAGATCGACAACCCCGCCGTTGAACGACGTCTGCCCGTTCTTGTTGACCGGGATCAACATATTGTCAGTTGTACGCACAAGGCCGAGGGGCAATGATCCGTCACCGCAATTTGGCGCGCAGACGCCGGTCACTTCACATTTGATATCAACGACCTTGCCTTCAAAGCGGGCCATCTTTTCACCGACGAGGTTCCAGCTATTCGCCTGGCTCGCTTCTTCAGCGTGGGCTGCCAGAGGAAGCGCAAGGGCTGCGAGTGCTAAAATGAGTGTCCGCATGGCTCTAACCTCCGCGCAGAGACTTCGGAATTGCGAAGCCTGGAATGGGACCGAAGTCGTTGTGATTGAGATTGGTGATGCCTTCATTGTTCGTGATCTTATCGACCACAATGTATTTGAAGCCGTCCCGCTCATACATCATCGCATCAACCGTCAGACGGTCGCTTTGGACGCCAAGGACGGAAGGTTTGCCGTCAGCGGTGCCGACGCCTTCAAGTTCCAGAATGATGTAGACCTCTCCGTCATCAGCCAGAAGTCCAATCGGGATACCGCCCGCCGCACACCAGATGGCGCAGGTATGGTGCGCGGTACCAACCACTGCGTCCTGTCCACCCATCACCCCGGAATAATAGCACCAAGTGTCCATTACCTCGCCGGTCAGTGAAACGCGCTGTGGTTCGGAAGCAGCCTGGGCCGCGCCGACGCTCATCAGCATCGCCGCTCCAAAGGCTGCCATCGATAAAAGCTTCATGAGATCCTCCGGGTTACCCAATCGCCGCAATTCACGGTTTTTGGAGTATCGTCAGGATCTTGTGAAAGTGTCAACAATACGATTGTAAAACAATCGTGACGCATGCGTTGAACCCCTTATTCTGCGGGTTCGACTTTCTGTCTCTTTTCCGTTTTTTCCCATTCGGTAGGTGAAGCCGTCGGTTTATCAAGCGCTGCCATGAGTCCGGGCATGCGTTCGTTGACCCGATCCATCGCTTCTTTCTTGACCGGCCCGAAGCCTCTGATTTCATCCGGAAGGCTGGCGATTTCAACCGCAATTGCTTCAACATTTGGATCGAGTTTGGCGAGAACGGTTTTGATCGTCTTCTCGTAGTCCTTGATAAGTGCCCGCTCCTCGCGGCGCTCGCTCGCATAACCAAAGGGATCAAGCGGTGTTCCGCGTAGTCCCTTGAAACGCTTCAGATAAGAAAACGCTTTGAGCATCATTGGACCGTACGCCCGTTTTTTGGGGCGCCCGGTGGCAGGGTCGATACGAGAGAGGATTGGCGGCGCAAGATGAAGCTTGATACGACCGCCTTCGGCAAACGTATCCTTGATCTGCCGCATGAAGCGGTCGGTCGTATAGAGACGGGCGACTTCATACTCGTCTTTATAGGCAAGCAGCTTGGCGTAGTTTTTGGCTACCGCCACGGCGAGCTTGTCGCTCAGTCCTTTCTTTTTCGCAGCTTCCTCCGCTTTGGATACAAAGGCCATGTATTTTTTCGCAAGACGGGCATTCTGGTACTCCGTCAGATGTTTTGCGCGATGCTCGATGATCTCTTCAAGGGTTTCCGGAATGGTCGGCATTTCAGGCAGCGCATCCTTCAAAAGCTCGGAAACCTTTTTCGGATCATGTGCAAGCAGGCGTCCCCAGTTGAGTGCCTTCTTGTTAAACTCAACAGCAACACCATTGAGTTCAATCGCACGTTCAATCGCCTGCAAGGTGACTGGCAGAAGCCCGCGTTGATAGGCGAAACCAACCATCATAATGTTGGTCGCGATGGCATCTCCAAGGGCCGCTTCAGCGATCTCGGTGAAGTTGTGCGTTGCAAGGTCCTTGTCGACCGTCTCTTTGATCTTGCCCATCACCGCCCATTCGCGGAAATCAAAATCGCGATTGCGGACAAACTCCTGTGTCGGTGTGAGATGGGTGTTGACCACACCAGTTGTCGTTTCAGGATCACAAAGAACCGCTGATTCAACGGTTCCCGCGACGACGTTGTCGGCAGCAAGAAGAAGATCCGCAGATCCCGTTGTGATCCGGGCAGCTGCAACTTCATCCGGGGTTTCGGCAACCCGGATATGGCTTAAGACCGCCCCGCCCTTTTGTGCAAGGCCCGCCATATCGAGAATGTTGGATGCTTTTCCGTCAAGGTGTGCGGCCATGCCGATAATGGCCCCGACTGTCAGAACACCGGTGCCACCCACGCCCGTTACGGCGATGTTATACGGTTTGTTGAGCGCCGGGCTCTTATCCGCCTCGGGCAGAAAGGAGAAATCAACCCCGGAAATCTGATCGCGTTTGCGAAGATCAACGCCTTCGACCGTGACGAAACTCGGGCAAAAGCCTTTCAGACAGGAAAAGTCCTTGTTGCAGGCTGATTGATTGATCTTGCGTTTGCGCCCCATCGGCGTTTCGAGCGGCTCGACTGCGACGCAGTTCGATTGAACGGAGCAGTCCCCGCATCCTTCGCACACATCGGAGTTAATAAACACGCGGCGGGACGGATCTTCCATGAGGCCGCGCTTGCGCCGCCGGCGCTTTTCAGCGGCGCATGTCTGGTCGTAAACAATGGCGGTACAACCCGGTGTATCCCGTAATTCCTGCATGACCTGATCAAGCGTATCGCGATGGCCGACCTTCACCCCCGGGGCAAGCTCAGCGCGGTTGTATCTCTCAGGCTCGTCCGAGACGAGGTGAATGGCTTTGACGCCCTCGAAATGCAATTGCTGGGTGATCTGCTGTGGCGTGAGCTGACCGTCAACCGATTGGCCGCCCGTCATGGCAACCGCGTCGTTGTAAAGGACCTTGTAGGTTATGTTCGCTCCGCTTGAGACCGCCTGACGAATGGCGAGAGAGCCCGAGTGGAAATAGGTACCGTCGCCGAGATTGGCGAACATATGCTTTTCATTCGTAAAGTGGGAGGTTCCCGTCCAAGCGATCCCCTCGCCGCCCATATGGCTGAAAGTTTCAGTTTCGCGGTCCATCCAGGTTGCCATGAAATGGCATCCAATCCCAGCGAGCGCCCGGCTTCCTTCCGGTACTCTTGTCGATGTGTTGTGCGGGCAGCCGGAACAGAAATACGGTGTTCTGACCGCTGCGGCCTCGTGCTCACTGCGGACTTTGGCACGATTGTCGAACCATTTAAGGCGCCGTTCCAAGTGATTGCGGAAATCGGCGTCTATATCGCTGTGGAGGAGTTCATCGCAGATGGCGCGGACTATTCCGCCGATCGTCAATTCGCGATCGAGGGGAAGAACCGGTTTGTCCTTGGAATCAAACTTGCCAACGATTTCCGGACGGACATCGGCACGCCAGTTAAAGAGCTGCTGTTTGATCTGGTTTTCAATGATTTCGCGCCGTTCCTCGATAACGAGGATCTTCGACAATCCTTCCGCGAAGTGGCGGACACCCTGCGGTTCAAGTGGCCACGGCATGCCGACTTTATAGACGCGAAGACCGAGCCGGTCTGCCTGGACATCGTCGATATCAAGTTCACGGAGGGCCTGGCGCACATCTTCATACGCCTTGCCCGAAGCAATAATGCCGAGACGTGGGTTTCTGGAATCGATGACAACGCGGTCGATCTTGTTCGCACGCGCCCACGCAATCGCTGCATAACCTTTATAGACCTGGAGCCGTTCATCCTGTTCCCAGCGATCATCCGGCCAGCGAAGATTGAGACCGCCTTCGGGAAGCTCAAAATCATCCGGAACAACGAATTCACGTTCTTCGGCAGCAAGGTCGATCACGCCAGTGGTCTCGATCGTATCGGCGATCACTTTCATGCCGACCCAGCATCCCGAATAGCGTGACATGGCGATGCCGGCGAGGCCGTATTCAAGAAATTCGCGTGCCGATGAGGGATAAAACATCGGTATCAATGCACTCATGAATTCATGGTCGGACTGGTGCGGGAGCGTTGAAGATTTTGCGCCGTGGTCATCACCCGCAAGGCATAGAACACCACCGTGCTTTGACGTTCCGGCTGCGTTTGCGTGTTTGAGGACGTCGCCAGATCTGTCAACGCCCGGGCCTTTGCCGTACCAGATCCCGAAGACGCCATCGTATCTGGCGCCCGGCGAAAGTTGCAATTGCTGGGAACCCCAGACCGCCGTCGCCGCGAGGTCTTCGTTGAGGCCCGGTTGAAACTTCACGTCGTAATCGTCAAGCCATTTGGAAGCCTTTTGAAGCTGCAGGTCATAGCCGCCAATTGGCGAGCCGCGATAACCGGAAATGAAACCCGCAGTTTTCAGCCCCGCTTTGCGGTCGCGTTTAATCTGGGTCATTGGAAGCCGGATCAATGCCTGCGTCCCGCTCATGAAGACGTGCCCGCTTTCAGCAGTGAATTTGTCCTCTAGGGTGACATGGGCATTGGGGAGCTCGTGTTTCATTCCTCTCGCGTCCTTTATCCTGCAGCCAACTCAATCGATATTATGTCAGCATTACTGACCTATTTGAATTTGTCAAATAAACAAATCGCCACAACGGCCGCTTTTATGGGCGATAGTCTAATTAATTGAATGCGCCTAGGGCGTAATCTCGGCACCGTCAAAGGCAAAGATCCTCCCAGACTGGTCAGGGGTTAGCGTGTTGAGAACATTTAACATGCACGCAGCCGACCATGCCGGTTCGAAAAGCTTATCAGGCTTTACATTTGACTTAAAGGGAGCGGAAAGCCCGGTCTCTACAGTGCCGGGATGAAGCGCGACGCAAATCGCATTCTTGTTTTTCCTGCCAAGTTCAATCGCAGCGCTCTTGATCATCTGATTTAGCGCGGCTTTCGATGCGCGGTAAGAATACCAGCCCCCGAGCCGGTTATCCGAGATCGAGCCGACGCGCGCTGAGATTGCCGCAAAGACTGTTTTCTTGTCGCGGTTGAGCCGTGGCAGGAAGTGTTTGGCAATGAGCGCAGGACCAATCGTATTGACCGAGAAGACCCGGTTCGCGTCTTCGAGATTGAGATCGCGGAGCGCTTTTTCAGGGAACAGCCCGGTTGCGTCATCGTGCAAGAGACCGGTCGCAACGAATATAAGATCCGGTGATCCCACCTCTTCCGCAGCCGTGATCAGCGTCTCCTCGCGTTCAATGTCGAACCGCCTGTTGACCACCTTCGGATTCGTTTCGGTGGTTGGTAGTCGCGAAAAAGCGAAGATGGTGTTTACTCGAGAATTGGAAGACAGCGCATCGACAACGGCGCAGCCAATGCCACCGGATGCTCCAAAGACCGCAACCTTCAAGCCATCGCCAAATGAAGCGAGATCGACATCGTACCGTCTCTGCTGCATCACCTGATGCCCGTTGCGCGCTTATAAGCTCTTTGAATGAACGGTCTGACCAAAAGGAAGCTGTCGTAAGCGAAATTCAGTCCCTGGCGTATTATCGGGAGACTTCCCACACGGCCGAGGGTGCGGAAACCGGGTGTTGCCCGCCAGAGCGCGGCAAATGCGTCTCCACCGTCAACCAGCTTGCCGTCGGCATCACGGACATGAAACCGAGCCATGGCTTTTTCACGATCAAGATCTGTCGCAATTTCATCGGACGCAGCAGCCTCATTGCTCGCAGACACGTCGACGAATTCAATAGCCCCTTTGTTGCGTTTCTTGTAGACGCCGATCTCGGCGACGCACAATGGGCATGAACCGTCAAAATAGACTGTCGTCTTCGCGTTGTTTTCGTAACTCTCCGTCATGAGCGTCGATTTAGTGTTGATTGGCATTTTGGAAACCGCCCGGCGACAATCATGCGCAGTCCGGCTCACGCTTCCGCTTGATCCAATTGAACTCCCGGTCTCGAACGTGTAAGTCCCGTCGCACTATTTGGACGACCGCCGGAGCCATTCCTTGTACGAAACGTTTTACTTTCTCGCTGCGCCCACTCAGGACGCGGAGACGGCTTGCAAGGAAGCCATTGATGTTTACGGGCAGTCGAACCCTGAAGATGCCGACGTGATTGTCGTCTTCGGTGGTGACGGCATGATGCTGCAGACGATCAATCAGTTTTTGAACTGCGAGAAGCCGATCTATGGAATGAACAGGGGCTCGGTCGGGTTCTTGATGAATGCCTATTCACTCGAAGATCTTCCGCGCCGGGTGATGAAAGCTGAACTCAATCGCATTCATCCACTTTCAATGACCGTGATTGACGAGGATGGCGGCATCCAGACTGCGCTGGCGCTCAACGAAGTGTCAGTGTTCCGGCAGTCTTATCAGGCTGCGAAGTTACGTCTCATCATTGATGGGAAAGTGCGCATGAGAGAACTGACCGCCGATGGCGTGCTTGTCGCGACGCCGCAGGGAAGCACGGCCTATAATTATTCCGCGGGCGGGCCGATTATCCCTCTGCGTGCTCCCCTCCTCGCCCTGACGCCGCTCAGCCCGTTTCGGCCCAGGCGCTGGAACGGTGCGCTTATTCCGAACCTGTCTCACATCAAAATCGAAGTTCTTGAACGCGAGAAGCGGCCGGTGAATGCGGTTGCAGACCACACCGAAGTCAAATCCGTTCAGGAGATTTCGATCTATGAGGATCAAAACCAGACCGGACAGATCCTTTTCGATGGGAGCCACAATTGGGAAGAGCGGATTCTCGACGAGCAATTTCCAGACGGCCTATAGACAAGGTCCCGGAGTTCGGTTTGTGCCTTTATTGCCCGAGGAGAGTTTCGGCCTCTTGGCGTATCTTCAGCGCTCTGCTTTCTGCGCCTGGCCGGATATCGGCTTTTGATACAATTTGCCCTTTGCGGACAGGTTTTTGCAGCGTCACACCTTTTGAAAGGCCAATGGGCAGCGCCGCCGACGCGAGACTCCGGGCCGCGGGGATCGCTTTACCCCAGACCGTATAACCGCCCTCACCATCCAACAGGTCGCCCGCCGAAAGGTCTCGCTTGGCAACAGCAACTGTGTCGGCACTAAACGCACGTGTGACGCCGGTGGCTGTGCCTTTCAAAGCTGCCTGGTAAACCGAGATACCGAGTTCGAGACCGATCATGTGATACGGGCGATAAAGGGCAGCATATCGCCCGCTTTCATCGGTTTTCACCCCATATTGGGCGAAGCAGGCTTGCGCATAGTCGTTCGGCGCTTCGAACACGACATAAACACCCCATCTGAGATCCCGGTAGACCGGACGCCCGTCACGCTCAAGCGAGGAAACGACTTCCGCAACGCCCGATTTCTCAAGGACGCCTCCGACTGCTTGGGGACGTAGGATGTGGGCGAGATCATCGACGCCACACGGTGGAAAGGCAAGGCCATCGTCCGGGACTTCGAGCCCGCAGGCATTGGCGATCGCGCACATTTCAATTGCCGATTTCGTTCCATCCAGAAAGGAATTGAACATTTGCGGGTTCATACCGGCCTTTGCGGCTGCATCGGGACTGAGGCCGTAATGGGTCCAGACGTCATCGGGTGTCACGGAGTGATAGTGAGGCAGATACTTCGTGCCCTTACCCGCCGCGACCACGCTGAAGCCGCACGCCCGCGCCCAGTCGATGAGTTCTGCGACCAGTGCCGGCTGATCTCCATAGGCCATGGTGTAGACAACGCCAGCCGCCTTAGCGCGTTTTGCCAGAGCCGCGCCTGCAAGAACGTCGGCTTCAACATTCACCATCACCACGTGTTTTCCATGGGAAATGGCCGTGTCCGCGTGAGTAAGCCCTGCTTCGGGATCTCCGGTTGCTTCGATCACAACGTCTAAAGCGTCATGCACGGCGAGAGTCGAACCATCCTCAAGGAACTCGGTCGCCGAAATCCGTTCATCCGTCCATCCGGCAACCCGACATGCGCTTTTCGCACGCTCAACGGACAGATCCGCTATCGCCCTCACCTCCAACCCCGCCATATGCGGGACCTGATTGAGGAACATGGAGGCAAATTTCCCGGCTCCGATGATGCCGACATTGATCGGGCGGTTATCCGATGCCCTTTCCTTTGCCAGGGTAAAAGTATCCATTTGTTCCTTCCAAATGGATCCGCGTCGCGCTCGTTGAGGCAGAAAGTGATTGCGGGCGCTTAAGAGGCGTCTGCGATTTCACCCTGAGTATCGCCATAGACTCTTTGAGCGAGTGCGGCTTCCATATATTTGTCGAGGTCACCGTCGAGGACGGCTTGAGGGTTTCCGCTCTCAACGCCAGTGCGCAGATCCTTTACCATCTGATAGGGCTGCAGGACATAAGAGCGGATTTGGTGACCCCAACCGATTTCCGTCTTCTCGGCAGCCTCCGAGTTTGCCTCTTCTTCGCGCCGCTTCAGTTCTTCTTCGTAAAGCCGCGCGCGCAGCATGGCCCAAGCGGTTGCCTTATTCTGGTGCTGCGAGCGGCCATTCTGGCATTGGGCCACAATCCCGGTTGCAAGGTGCGTGATGCGCACGGCGGAATCGGTCGTGTTCACGTGCTGGCCGCCTGCCCCGGACGCACGATAGGTGTCGATCCGCACATCGGATTCAGAGACTTCAATCTGGATGGAATCGTCGATCACCGGATAGACCCAAACACTGGCGAAGCTCGTGTGGCGGCGGTTTTGACTGTCGAACGGAGAGATCCTGACAAGGCGATGAACGCCAGATTCTGTCTTCGCCCAACCATAGGCGTTGTGACCTTTGAGGAGAAGTGTCGCCGATTTCAGGCCGGCTTCTTCGCCGTCCTGGGCTTCGAGGACTTCGACTTTGAATTTCCGTCGTTCGGCCCATCGCGTATACATGCGCGTGAGCATTTGCGCCCAATCCTGGCTCTCGGTGCCGCCCGCGCCGGAATGGATCTCGATATAGGTGTCATTGCTATCAGCTTCGCCTGAAAGAAGCGTTTCCACCTGGCGGCGGGCCATCTGTTCTTTCATATCGAGGATGGTGTTCTCGGCTTCGGATACCACATCCTGATCGTCTTCCATCTCGCCGAGTTCGATGAGTTCAATCTGGTCGTTGAGATCGGTCTCCAACCCTTTCACCGCATTGATGCTGTCATCAAGTTGTTGACGTTCGCGCATCACCTTTTGGGCTGCATCCGCGTCATTCCAAAGGTCCGGATCTTCGACTTTCTGATTGAGTTCGTCGAGGCGTTTCAGGGAGCGGTCCCAGTCAAAGATGCCTCCTCAGCAGGCCGATACCCTGCTGAATTTCGTCGATGGTCGACTGGATTTCCGCGCGCATTCCAGATGCCTTCTGTCTTCCCGCCTTGTTCGCGGCACAATAATATTACAAGTCGCGGCGTCAAGCGGCGCGATGCTCTCTCAACATGGTGACGACGACACGCATCGTTCAACGCGTGTCGCAATGGGATTCTAGTAGAGACCACCCGTCCCGGAGATGATCGCCCGGTCGACGTCTTGCGACTGGGTGATTGGAGATCCTCCGAGCGCGTCGGAATATCCGATGATATCCGTCTGGCTTGGTGGCGCCGTGCCTGGTTTGAAGGCTTCCAGGATAACGTTTTCCTCGCCGCCCGCCGCACGCAATCCGGTTTTCCGGTCGATTGGAATAAGTCCAATACCTTCCGGAACACGGAATTCGACCGGCGGATTGTCTTTCAGGGCTTCTTTCATGAATTCTGTGAAGATGGGTGCAGCTAGCTGACCGCCCGTGCTTCCCCGTCCCATGGCGCGCGGCTGATCGTATCCGACGAAAACCCCGACAACGAGATCGGGTGTATAGCCGACGAACCATGCATCTTTCTCATCGTTTGTAGTGCCTGTCTTGCCGGCGATCGGTTTTCCAACTTCGCGAACAACGAGGGCTGTGCCGCGCTGGACAACGCCTTCCATCATGGAGGTGATCTGATAGGCCGTCATCGGATCGAGAACCTGTTCGCGGTTATCGACGAGTTCCGGTTCAGGCTGATCGTTCCATTCTACTGCTTCGCAGTCCTGACAAACCCGCTCATCATGCTTGAAGATCGTTTTTCCGTAACGGTCCTGGATACGGTCGATCAGCGTCGGCGTAATGGCCCGCCCGCCATTGGCGAGAACCGAATAGGCAGAGACCATACGAAGCACCGTCGTTTCGCCCGCTCCGAGCGACATGGCAAGGACCGGTTGCAAATTGTCATAAATCCCAAAGCGGCGGGAATATTCCGCGATCAGAGGCATGCCCATGTCTTCTGCGAGCCGCACTGTCATCACGTTCCGCGAGCGTTCGATGCCGAGACGCAACGTAGACGGTCCGTAGAACTTGTTGCCGTAGTTCTTCGGGCGCCAGACTCCGAGTCCAGCCCCCTGATCGATTTCGAAGGCCGCATCAAGAACAACCGATGACGGTGTGTATCCATTATCGAGGGCTGCCGCATAGACGAACGGTTTGAATGACGAACCGGGCTGTCGCAGCGCCTGAGAGGCACGGTTGAACTGACTTTCCGCGAAGCTGAACCCGCCGACCATCGCGAGTACGCGCCCGGTATAGGGATCCATTGCGACAATGGAGCCTTCAACTTCCGGCACCTGGCGCAGCGAGAACACTTTCGTGTCAGAAGCCCGTCCGACCGGTTCGACGAACACAACATCCCCGATCGAAAGGATATCGCCAGCGTTGCGTGGCGCGACGCCTTTCCGGTCGCCCTCCGCCCATTTCGCCCATTTCATATCGTCAAATGAAATCCGGCCTTCCCTGCGTGTGTCGTCGATGCGCCCGGCGACAGTTTTCTGTGGTCGAAGGCCAATGCGCGCGCCCGCCTCGTCTGTATCAAGGACCACGGCTAGCCGCCATTCCGGCACATCTGCGAGGCCTTTGACTTCGGCCAACTCCTTGCCCCACTCATCATTGAGCTCGAGCTTGGCGTAAGGTCCACGCCATCCGCGTTTGCGGTCAAAACCTTCAAGGCCATTATGGAGAGCCCGCCTCGCGAGCACCTGCAATTTCGGATCAAGGGTAGTCCGGACTGAAAGCCCGCCTTCATAGAGCCCCTTAGAGCCGTAAAGCCTCAATAGTTCGCGACGTGCATCTTCCGCAAAATACTCCGACGCAAAGAGTTTTGTGCCGGTTGCTCTTGGGCGGACTTCAAGCGGTTCAGCCTTTGCCTTTGCCCCGTCTTCGGGCGCGATGAAACCATTTGCGATCATACGATCGATCACCCAGTTCCGGCGCTCAACTGCGCGATCGCGGTTGCGGAACGGATGGTAATTGTTCGGTGCTTTCGGCAATGCGGCAAGATAAGCGGCTTCTGAAAGCGTGAGTTCGCTTACGGACTTATCGAAATAAACAAGGGATGCCGCACCGACGCCGTAGGCGCCA
>JBCDCZ010000032.1:0-24651 GCA_039180865.1 Pseudomonadota bacterium
GCGCCTGGACGGGGTGCGATAGTGGCCTGGTCTCCTGGGCTCAACAAGGCCGGGACATCGCTTGCCGGATCAGCGGCGTTAGAGCATTTTGCTGCAAAAGCAGGCTGGTCTGTTTTTAACTAGATCCTGCGAGCAGGTTTTAGCCTTTCAGCGCGTCCGCGTGGTGCCGGATGTGATCTTCCATGAAACTTGCGATGAAGAAATAGGAATGGTCATAGCCTTCCTGCATCCGCAGAGTGAGCGGGTGGTTATGTTCCTTGCAGGCCGTTTCCAAAAGCTGCGGTTTCAGCTGATCCTTAAGGAAAACATCAGACGTGCCCTGATCTATAAGAAGGGGCAGGCGTTCTTCGGCCCCTGGAATGAGCGCTGTCGCATCATGCTGAAGCCACAGATCTTTGTCGTCGCCGAGATAACCGGACAATGCTTTTTCGCCCCACGGCACCTGACTTGGCGCGACGATCGGTGCGAAGGCAGAGACTGATTTGAACCGGCCCGGGTTTTTCAGCGCGATGGTCAATGCGCCATGCCCACCCATTGAATGACCGAAAATGCCCGTGCGATCTGATTGAACGGGAAAAGTCTCCGAGATAAGCCCTGGTAATTCCTCGACGATATAGTCGTACATGCGGTAATGCCGATCGAAGGGCGCCTGGGTCGCATTGACGTAAAACCCGGCAGCAAGACCAAAATCATAAGCGCCTTCCGGATCGTCCGGCACGCCTTCTCCGCGCGGGCTTGTATCGGGCGCAACAATCGCAACACCGTGTTTTGCCGCAAAACCTTGAGCTCCTGCCTTTTGAACGAAATTCTCGTCCGTACAGGTCAGGCCGGAAAGCCAGTAAAGGACAGGCACGGGATCCTCCTCCGCCTGTGGCGGCAGATAGACTGCGAATGTCATGGTGCACGAACAGGCGTGAGCCTGATGGGTATACCGCAGCTGGCGCCCGCCGAAGCTTCGATTTTCGGCTATTTTCTCAAGCGACATGATAAGCCTTGCGAAGAGCTGGTAACTGGGTCGTCTAGTAGACGACGACCCCGCGAATGCTGTCTCCAGAGCGCATCAAGTCAAAACCCTTGTTGATGTCATCGAGCGGCATCGTATGGGTGATCAGCGGGTCGATCTGGATCTTTCCGTCCATATACCAATCGACGATTTGCGGAACGTCGGTTCGCCCGCGCGCGCCACCGAATGCCGTGCCGCGCCAGACCCGTCCGGTCACAAGCTGGAAGGGACGGGTCGCGATTTCCTGTCCTGCTCCGGCGACGCCGATAATGATGCTTTCGCCCCAACCTTTGTGACAGCATTCGAGCGCCTGGCGCATAACATTGACGTTTCCGATACATTCGAACGAGTAATCCGCCCCACCCTTGGTGAGGTCCACGATATAGGGAACAAGATCGCCCTCGACTTCATTCGGATTGACGAAATGCGTCATGCCGAATTTCTCGCCCCATTCTTTTCTGTCAGGATTGAGATCGATACCGACAATCATGTTGGCTCCAGCAAGCCGACATCCCTGAATCACATTGAGCCCGATGCCTCCAAGGCCGAAGATCACGCAATTGTCGCCGGGCTTTACCTTCGCCGTATTGATGACTGCGCCGATCCCGGTCGTGACACCGCAGCCGATGTAGCAGATCTTGTCGAAGGGCGCGTCTTCGCGGACTTTCGCAAGCGCAATTTCCGGCACCACGGAATGCTGGGCAAAGGTTGACGTGCCCATATAATGGAAAATTTTCTCACCGCCGGCCGAGAACCGGCTCGTTCCGTCAGGCATGACCCCCTGGCCTTGGGTTACCCGGATTTTCTGGCACAGATTGGTTTTGCCGGATGTGCAGTAATCGCATTCGCGGCACTCTGGCGTATAGAGCGGGATAACATGGTCACCCTTCTTGAGGCTTGTCACGCCTGGCCCAACATCGGCCACAACGCCGGCGCCCTCATGGCCGAGAATCGCCGGGAAGATCCCTTCCGGATCCGCGCCCGATAGGGTGAATTCGTCTGTGTGACAAATGCCGGTGGCTTTCATCTCGACAAGAACCTCACCCTCTTTGGGGCCATCGAGTGTGACCGTTGTCACTTCAAGTGGTGCTTTAGCCTTAACGGCGATGGCGGCGCGCGTTTCCATGATTGTCCTCCCCTGAAGCCTTTCGAGCAAAGGCTTTGAAATATCTCACATACTGCACCTTCCACGTGGTCGGCACAAGATTGTAAATCGGGCTCGCCGCGAGATTTAAGAGCGAGCGAGATTGACCTGACGCCCGTTACCGGCCAAGTTTCCAAGCGTGACCAGTTCCACCGGTCCGAGTGACCGGATCTCAAATCTTTTTCAACCCCTGAAGCACTTCTCCCCTTGGGGAGCGGTTCAGTAGGAGAGTGGCCAGCGACATGACGCAAGAAACCAATTATCCGCGCGACATGACCGGATATGGACGCTCTACGCCCGATCCGCGGTGGCCGGGCGGTGCGCTCATCGCCGTTCAATTTGTGATCAACTACGAAGAAGGCGGTGAGAACAATATCCTGCACGGAGATCCTGCATCCGAGGCGTTCCTTTCAGAAATCGTTGGCGCTGAAGCCTGGCCCGGCAAGCGCCACATGAATATGGAATCGATTTATGAGTACGGCTCTCGCGCGGGTTTCTGGCGCCTGTGGAGGCTCTTTACCGCACGGGGGATGCCGGTCACGGTCTTCGGGGTCGCAAAGGCTCTTGAAACCAATACTGAAGCGGTCGCCGCCATGAAAGAAGCGGACTGGGAGATCGCATCACACGGCCTCAAATGGATCGATTATCGCGACTTCGATATTGCGAGTGAGCGCGCCCATATGGATGAAGCGATTGCGATCCACGAACGCGTCACTGGTGAACGCCCTTTTGGGTGGTACACGGGCCGCACATCCGAATACACGCTCGATCTTGTCATGGAGAATGGCGGCTTTCTCTATTCCGCCGATTCCTATGCCGACGAATTGCCGTACTGGGTCGAAAAAGACGGAAAGAATCAGCTCATCGTGCCTTACACGCTCGATGCCAATGACATGCGCTTTGCAACGCCTCAGGGCTTCAATTCCGGCGATCAGTTTTTCGCTTACCTGAAAGACTCCTTCGATTGTCTCTACGAAGAGGGAAAGGCAGGCGCACCGAAAATGATGTCGGTGGGGCTCCATTGCCGCCTTGTCGGACGCCCGGGTCGTGCTGCAGCACTCTCTCGTTTTTTGGATTACATCCAGGAACACGGAAGTGTCTGGGTTGCGCGACGTGTTGATATCGCGCGCCACTGGCTGAGCGAACACCCGAAATGATCAGGGCGCGACGATGATGGGGGAACAAGAGTTTGTCGAAACGTTTGGCGGTATCGTCGAACATTCCGCCTTCATCGCCGAGCGCGCATTTCAGGCTGGTGTTCTGGAACCCGTCGACGCACAAACGGTGGGTGACGCGCTGGTAACGGCCCTCCGTCATGCATCTCTAGAGGAACAACTGCAAATCCTGAATGCCCATCCCGATCTCGCAGGGCGGCTTGCGCTAGCTGGGGATCTTACAGCCGATTCGAAAGACGAACAGGCTTCCGCGGGGCTTGACCGCCTGACCCAGGAAGAACTCGCAACCTTTACGGCGCTCAACGATACCTATCGCGCGACGTTTGGTTTTCCCTTCATCATTGCTGTGAAGGGCCTTACAAAAGAAGAAATCTTGGAAGCATTTCAACGTCGGGTCGAAAACACCTACGAAGAAGAGTTCGAAACGGCTCTACGAGAAGTTGAGCGCATTGTGGCCATCAGACTAAAGGGATTGTTCGAAGCGTGAACGTAGCCAAAGACCCAAACCGCCCGGATTTTGCCGCCGGAAAAATTAATCTTGCCTCTTCGGCCCTTGGGGCACGTAAAGTGTTCGTCACCGACGAATTCTTTGCACCCGTTGAACGGATGCTCAGCGAAGAAGATCCGGTCTGGCGTGAGGGTATTTATGACGAAAACGGAAAGTGGATGGATGGCTGGGAAAGCCGGAGAAAGCGCGATCCCGGTCACGATATCGCGGTAATCGAGCTGGCCACTTCCGGTCGGTTCGTCGGATTTGACGTAAATACCCGTTTTTTCACCGGGAATTATGCGCCGGCAGTCTCGATCGATGCAGCTTATGCACCGGAACTGCGTGGGCGCGATGATCTCACCCCGGACGATTTTGAGTGGACGGAAGTCCTCCCAAAGCGCGAACTCTCCGGAAACAGCCGGGTCTATATCGAACTGGAAGACCCGGCTTTCAATGAGCACCTCTGGACGCATATCCGCGTTCACATCTATCCCGATGGCGGTATCGCCCGCCTCAAAATCTATGGAGATCCTGCTTTCGATTGGTCAAAGGTGCCGTCAGAGGAGGAACTCGATCTTGCTTATGTTTTCCACGGTGGCATGGCCCTTCACTGGTCGGACGCTCATTTCGGTAGACCCGATAAGCTCCTGCGCCCGGGACGCGGGACGAATATGGGCGATGGCTGGGAAACGGCGCGTCGACGTGGGCCAGGATATGATTGGGCAGTCATCAAGCTTGGTCACAAGGGTATCATCGACCGGGTTGAGATCGATACGGCGCATTTCAAGGGTAATTACCCTCAGTTTGGTGAAGTGCTAGCGGCAGATCTCGGTGATTTCGATGATTATTTTACGCAAGCCATGCTCGCACAATCGGAGGTTTGGGAGCCTGTCTTGGTGAAGCAAAAACTTGAAGCCGATCACATCCACACCTACCGCGTGGAAAATCCCGGTCCAGCCACCCATATCCGCTTCAACATTTTCCCGGATGGAGGCATTAGCCGTCTGAGGCTCTATGGTAGAAAGGCCTGACCGTGAGCCTGATTATCCGGCCTCTAACTGCCGTAAACTTCTCGCCATTCGGTGATGTCATCGATCTTTCACGCAGTGATATCAAAACGCGCGCAATCAACGATGGCACGACAACCCGTTTTCATCGCCTGAGCACTTTGGAGACGGAGGGCGCTCCGGGGATCGTCAGCATTTTTCGGGGGCAGCCGCGCAGCTTTCCCTATGAGATCGGGATGATGGAGCGCCATCCGTTGGGCAGTCAGACGTTTTATCCGCTGTCAAATCGCCCTTGGCTCGTAATCGCCGCAGAAGACTATCATGGGCCTCGGACCCCGAAAGTGTTTCTCGCCAATGGCCGTCAGGGGATTACCTATCGCCGTAATGTCTGGCATCATCCGCTTATGGCGCTGGATGAGGAAAGCGATTTTCTGGTGATTGATCGAGACGACGCTGAATCCGGCGATAGCAACCTTGAGGAACACACTTACGACCATCCTTTCCTCTTGGAAAAGGCGGTTGCGAGCGGATCATGAACGGCAAGCTGACAACCCATGTTCTCGACACGGCGCTCGGTGTTCCGGCTGCGGGCCTCTCGATTTCGCTATTTGGAATCAGCGATAGCGGGCGCGAGCTTATCAAGAACGTGGTCACCAATTCCGACGGGCGGGTTGATAAGCCGCTGCTTGAAGAAAGCGATCTTCACGTTGGTGAGTACGAGCTAGTATTCCACGCAGGCGACTATCTGCGTCGTCAGGGTGTTGCCTTAAGCGAGCCCGCTTTTCTGGATTGTATCCCGATCCGTTTCGGAATTGCCGACGCCGAGCAGCACTACCATGTGCCGCTTCTTCTTTCCCCTTACGGATACTCGACCTATCGAGGCAGCTGACGGGCGCTCAGCCCTCAAACCAGGCCCGTAGAAGTCTCCGTTCCTCCGGTGTAATAAAAGAAACGTTCGCAGGCGGCATGGCATGTGTGACGCCGGACTGTACATAGATCGGCCAGGCATTAAGGGCGATATCAGCTTCCGTTTCGAGATAGACGCCTCCGGGTGCCACATGGACCCCGTCGTAAAACGGCTCGCGCGCATGGCACATTGAACATCGGCCCTGGACGATGGCGACCGCGTCTTCAAACTGCGCTTTCTTAGAAAAGGCGAGAGCCTTCGGCGGCAGGTTGGCAACCTCATCGGGCTCGGTTTTCTCTGCGCCGGAAATCCAGACAATCACGATGAAGATGATTGCGGTTGCGAGCCAGGTCCAGTTCGGAGCCAGTTTTCTCGCGTGCATCGTATTGAAGTAATGCCGGATCGTAACGCCCATCAGGAAAACGAGACCGGCAATCAACCAGTTGTATTCGCTAGCGAAAGCGAGGGGATAATGGACCGACAACATAAGGAAGACGACCGGCAGCGTCAGATAATTGTTATGGGTTGAACGCTGCTTGGCGATCACGCCGTAAATGCTATCCGGCACCCGTCCCGCCTTCATATCCGCCACAACGACGCGTTGGTTCGGCATGATGATGAAAAACACATTCGCCGTCATGATCGTCGCGGTGAAGGCTCCGACATGAAGAAGAGCCGCCCGGTCTGAAAAGATCTGGTCGTATGTGTAGCTCACAATCACGATCAGAACGAAAAGAAGTACCATCAAAAGTGTGTCGCTCTTTCCCTCCATCTGGCGGCACAGAAAATTATAGGCAAGCCAGCCGATCGTGAGGGAGCCAAGGGAAAGGAGCACGGCTGATGCCGTGGAGAGATCCGCTTTGGCCGGATCAATCAGATAGAGTTCCGCGCCCGCATAGTAGACGATCGCAAGGAGTGCAAAGCCTGAAAGCCACGTCGAATAAGATTCCCATTTAAACCATGTGAGGTGTTCGGGAAGGTTGTCAGGAGCGATCGTGTATTTCTGGATGTGATAGAAACCGCCGCCGTGAACCTGCCATTCCTCGCCTTTGACGCCTTCCGGGAGATGCTGGCGATGGATCAATCCGAGATCGAGTGCGATGAAGTAAAACGAAGACCCGATCCAGGCAATTGCGGTTACGACATGGAGCCATCTCACCGCAAACTCCAGCCATTCCCATAAAAGGACTTCATCACTCATTTTCGAGGCTCTTAACGTGCAATCATGAAAGGGAAGGTTCGGCGGCAGGATCGAGAACCGGAGCGGTCATGTCGGTGTCGTCAGCTTGTAAGGCCCGAAGGATTTCCGCCGCGGCGAACGCGGCAATCACGGCTGGGCGCTTGTCTTTGGAAGGTCCCCCGATTGGCGATGTCAAGCGGTCCCGGTCTCGCTGTACTCCGCCTTCGCGCTGATGCCACCGCTCAAATTGAACACGCTTTGTTTTTGACCCGATCATACCAACATAGCTGGTATCCCGGCGTTTCAGCGCGGAAGCGATTATGAGAAAATCAAGCGCGTGGTCATGGGTCATAGCAACGAAAGCAGAACCGGGAGGAGCGTTCTCGATAATCGCTTCCGGAAGCGCCGAAAGATGTTTTTCGACCTCGTCAGTCACCAGAGAGAGTTCCGCTTCCCTTTGATCGACGGCGTGCGTAACTACAGGAAGCGCTGAAAGCGCAATACAAAGCGCCTTTCCAACATGGCCTGTTCCGAAAACATAGACATGCGGTTCAGCGTTCCGGTTGATGGACGCTTGTTCGAGGAGCGGAGCCGGATTTTTCACGTACTCCAGGCGCAGGGTGACGTTTCCACCACAGCATTGTCCGGTTTCCGGACCGAGCGGAAACTTGATGACATCTTCTTTGATATCGTCGGATAGCATGCGCCTCGCGTGATCGATCGCCATATATTCAAGCTGCCCGCCACCGACGGTGCCTGCTGTCGCCTTTTCGTTCACGACCATGAAGGCGTCCTCGTCACGGGGGGCGGACCCGCGTGCAGCGGCGACACGGACAAGGATTGAAGGGTGGTTAAGAACGGATTTGAGGGTCTCAGTCTTCATGCAGTCTGTCTCATACGTTCCACCGCCATGAGGACACATTCGGGTGTTACCGGTGTATTGAGGCGCGGGCACTTGCTGTAATTCCCGACACTCGCAACAGCCATCGAAAGGGCTTCAACAACAGATGTCGCAAGCATGAGCGGAGGTTCGCCGACCGCTTTCGACCGTTTGATCGTGCGCTCAGCGTTTTCCGACCATTCCGCGAGCTCGACGTTGAAGATTTCGGGAACATCGGAAGCGAGTGGGATCTTGTAGGTTGATGGCGCGTGCGTGCGCAGGCGCCCTTGATCGTCCCACCACAATTCCTCTGTTGTGAGCCAGCCCATGCCTTGAATGAAGCCGCCTTCCACTTGGCCGATATCGATTGCCGGATTGAGGCTTTTGCCAACATCATGGAGGATGTCGACGCGATCGATCACATACTCGCCTGTGAGTGTGTCGATGGTCGCTTCCGAGACGGCGGCTCCGTACGCGAAATAATAGAAGGGGCGTCCGGTTCCGTTTTCGCGGTCCCAGTGGATTTTCGGTGTCCTATAGAAGCCCGCCGCCGAGAGGTGGGTGCGGACCATATAGGCGTCTTTGACGAGATCAGAAAAGGGAACTGCATCCTTACCGATCTGCAGATAGCCGGGAAGGAAGGTCACGGCTTCTTCCGGAACTTTGTATTTTTCGGAGGCGAAAGTAACGAGCCGCGCTTTGATCTGCTCGGCTGCATCGAGCGCTGCCATAGCGTTCAGATCCGATCCGGATGACGCTGCGGTTGGCGACGTGTTCGGTACTTTTCCGGTCGTCGTCTCGGTGATCTGCACATGATCGAGATCGACCTTAAAGGCATCCGCCACCACCTGGGCGACTTTGGTATTGAGCCCCTGGCCCATCTCCGTTCCGCCGTGATTAAGATGGATGGAGCCGTCCTGATAAACGTGGACGAGGGCGCCTGCCTGATTGAACCAGGTTGCCGTAAAGGAGATCCCGAATTTTACCGGGGTCAGCGCAATGCCCTTTCGCATCACAGTATTTTCTTTGTTGAAGTCTAAGATGGCCTTGCGGCGGGCCTGATAAGCGCTTGTCTCCTCAAGCTCAGAAACGATCCGTTCGATAATGTTGTCTTCAACGCGCTGGTGATAGGGCGTGATATCCCGTCCTTCGCGGTAGAAATTCGCTTTGCGGATTTCGAGTGGGTCACGACCAAGCGCGTAAGCAATCTCTTCAATGATGCGCTCGGAAGCGACAACGCCCTGTGGTCCCCCAAAACCGCGAAATGCGGTGTTGGAAACCGTGTTCGTTTTGAGCGGTGCGGATTGCAGCCGGACATTGGGAAGGTAGTAGCAATTGTCCGTGTGGAAGAGCGTGCGATCCGTCACGGGCCCGGAAAGATCTGATGAATACCCGCACCGTGTCAGGAACTTTGCCGAAAGCGCCTCAATCACACCATCACTGTTAAAACCGATATCATAATCGGCGTAACAATCGTGCCGCTTACCGGTCATGACCATATCGTCGTCGCGATCCGGTCTGAGCTTGACGGGCCGACCGAATTTCCGGGCTGCGATGGCGGCAATGACAGCGAACTGGTTCGATTGGGTTTCCTTACCGCCAAAGGCTCCACCCATCCGGCGCACATTGACGGTGATGGCCGCCGCGGACGTCCCGAGGGCCTGCGCGACCATATGCTGGACTTCGCTTGGATGCTGCGTTGATGACCAGACAGTCATCTGGTCATCCTCTCCAGGGATCGCGAGTGCGATATGGCCCTCGAGATAAAAGTGGTCCTGTCCACCGACGAAAAGTCGCCCTCTTACCCGGTGCTCAGCCCCTTCAAGCGCAGCGGCGGCATCGCCGCGCCGCAAGGTCAAGGGCGGTGTGACAAGCGGATAATCCTGTTCAACAGCATCAAGTGCATCGATTGCCGGAGAAAGGCGCGTAATCTCAATGTTGGCTCTGCGAGCTGCTCGGCGTGCTGCATCCCGGCTCTCTGCAATAACTGCAAAGAGCGCCTGACCATGAAACGATACGGTCTCCTCTGCGAGAATGGGTTCGTCATGTTTGTGGGTCGGGCTGATATCGTTGTCACCAAGAATATCCGCCGGGGTAATGACACCAATCACGCCATCGCACGCGATAACGGCGCTGAGGTCAAGGTTATTGACCTTGCCACGGGCGCAATCGGCAAGTCCGAGATAGGCATGCGCGAGGCTCGATGGCGCTTCCAGATCGTCGATGTAAACGGCCCGGCCCGTGAGATGTTTAAGCGCGGAATCATGTTCGACCGCCTGATGAACACCGCCGCTGACTTCGTTGGCCGCTTCGGGAAGAGTTTGGGGTGGTGGTTCGGGCCGGTTCATCATTCGGCGGCCTCGCTTTCATACCGAATCGGGTTGCGTTCAACCGAGACAGCTTCCCCCAGATGCTCTAGCGCGAAACGGCGGAACAGGTTCTGCGCCGCCAGCATCCGGTATTCCTTGCTCGCCCGCCAATCGCTGAGAGGTGTGAAATCTTCCGGAAGATGCCTGGCCGCCGCCGCAAAGCTTTCGACATTGAATGGATGTCCCTTCAGTGCATCCTCCGCACTGAGCGCCCGTTTCGGGACGCCAGCCATACCGCCGAACGAAATCCGCGCGTCTGAGATCATACCATCTCCACCGACCCGAACCATAAAAGCCGCAAGCAAGGCAGAAATATCTTCATCGCGCCGCTTCGAAATCTTGTAGATCGAGAACCTGGCATCATCGGCAAGCCTCGGAACGACGACTTCTGAGACGAACTCGCCTTTACGAAGGTCCTGCCGGCCATAGTCAATGAAGAAGTCTTCAAGAGGGATTGTTCGCTGCCCTGCCTTGCTCATCAATATCAGTGTCGCACCCAATGAAATCAGGGGTGGCGGCATGTCGCCGATTGGAGACCCATTCGCAATGTTGCCGCCGATCGTGCCCTGGTTGCGAACCTGCTCGCCACCAATTCGATGGAGCAGTGCGGACAGAGTAGAATGATGATCTGCGAGCGCTCTTTCGCTGTCGCTGTAAGTGACAGACGCTCCGATCCGGAGATGCTCCTGCTCGGACGCGATCATTTTCATCTCGTCGAGATTACCGATAAAAATTGCGGGTGAAATCTCCTGCATCTCTTTGGTCACCCAAAGACCCACATCGGTCGCCCCAGCGATGAGCGTTGCCTTTGGATAAACGCTCAGAAGGGTTGCAAGGTCATCGCGGTTTGCCGGCACCACGAGCCGTTTACCTTCGTGTTCAATCTCCACTCTTGCGCCGTCATTCATCGTGTTCAATTGCGTCTTGATTCGCTGTCGATCCGCAGTCAGATGATCGCCGCTGAGCGCTTCGGCACTCCCCATGGAAAGTCCTGCCCGCACGATCGGCGCATAGCCGGTGCAGCGGCAGAGATTTCCTTGAAGGGCGCGTTCGATATCTGCGCGGTCTGCACGCGGGTTTTCAAGCCAGACCTGATAAAGCGAAATCACGATACCCGGTGTGCAGAAGCCACACTGAGATCCGTGTTCGGCAAGCATGGCTTGCTGGACAGCGTGGAGGCGTCCGGACTTCGTGAGGTATTCGATCGTCACCACGTGGGCGCCGTCGAGTGCGCCGATAAAACAGATACAGGAATTGACTGACTGGTAGCGCAAATGCCCGTCTGTGAGACGTCCGACAAGAACCGTACAAGCACCGCAGTCGCCCTCGTTGCAGCCTTCCTTGCTGCCGGTGAGACCACGTTCAAGACGCAGAAAATCAAGAAGCGTATCGTCCGGGGCCGCGTCGGCCAGCACTACCTCGGCCTCGTTCAGAAGAAACCGAACTTCAGTTCTGACAACGCCCGCAGTCGTGTCATCTGTCACATCCGTCATTGCGGCCGGCCCCCCGTTTGCAATCTCTGGCAGCACGAATGCGCTGTCCGTAATGTGCACTGCAAAATCCTACGCAAAAGAACGAAAGATGCAATTCCTTCTTGGCGCCGGAACGGGCAATGATCGTTGAACCAATGTCGCACCGACTGTGATTTATGAAGTATCGAATGAAGCGCCATGCTTTTCATCCATTTTCTTTGATTCAGTTTTCTTAAAAGATGAGGCGATCCTTATGAATCAAAATATAACGAACGAAAACAATATCTTGCTTGGAGTTATGGATTCAAAATTTTCAGCGAACCAACGCTGCTTGAAGCTGGTTTAAGGCGCTGATCTGCTTCAATCTGAATCAAAAGTTAATCAATGGGTAACCCCGCAAGAAGGACGTTTGCCGGAGGCGGAAAAAGCACTATTATGCTTCGCAAAACTCCTGACACGTCATCTGGAAAGCTTAAAAGTATGCTCGACACACCGGCGAAAAACACGCCTGAAAATGCCCGCGCAAAAGCGCCCGCTCTCGTTTGGGAAGACCCCTTCCTCATTGAAGATCAGCTTCACGAGGACGAGCGTCTGATCCGCGATACCGCCCGCCAATTCTGCGACGAAGAACTGATGCCGCGTGTCCTTGAAGCCAATCGGCACGAGACCCTCGACCGCGATGTGTTTACCCGCATGGGCGAAATCGGCCTTCTCGGTTCGACTATACCGGAAGAATATGGCGGCGTTGGTGCAAGCCATGTGGCCTACGGTCTGGTCGCCCGTGAAGTGGAACGGGTCGATTCAAGTTACCGCTCGGCGATGTCTGTTCAGTCATCGCTGGTGATGCACCCGATCTTCGCCTATGGCTCCGAAGAGCAGCGCAAAAAATTCCTGCCGAAACTTGCAAGCGGCGAGTTCGTCGGCTGCTTCGGTTTGACGGAACCGGACCACGGATCGGATCCAGGCTCAATGATCACACGCGCGAAAAAGACCGACGGCGGCTACATGATTTCGGGTGCCAAGAATTGGATCACCAATTCGCCGATTGCCGATGTGCTGGTGATCTGGGCAAAGTCCGAAGCGCATGACAACAAGATCCGCGGCTTCATTCTGGAACGCGGAATGAAGGGCCTTGAGACCCCCAAAATCGAAGGCAAGTTTTCATTGCGTGCTTGGGTAACCGGCATGATCCAGATGGAAGACGTCTTTGTGCCGGAGGAGAACCTTCTGCCGAATACGCAAGGCTTGGCCGGTCCGTTCGGATGCCTCAACAAGGCACGCTACGGTATCGCATGGGGCGCAATGGGTGCGGCTGAATTCTGCTGGCATGCGGCCCGAACCTATACGCTCGACCGCAAACAGTTCGGTCGCCCGCTTGCCGCCAATCAGCTCATTCAGAAAAAGCTTGCGGACATGCAAACGGAAATTGCCATCGGCCTTCAGGGCGCGCTCCGCATGGGCCGTTTGATGGATGAAAAAACCTGTCCGGTCGAACTTGTGAGCCTTATGAAACGTAACAATTGCGGGAAGGCGCTCGACATTGCGCGCGTCTCACGGGACATGCACGGCGGCAACGGCGTCTCGGATGAGTACCACGTTATTCGCCATGTCATGAACCTCGAGGCTGTGAACACTTATGAGGGAACGCACGATATCCATGCATTGATTCTGGGTCGTGCTCAGACTGGCATACAGGCGTTTTTCTAGGGAAACGTCGCGCCGTTTCCCTAGAGATTGGATTGACGGTTCCGAAGAGCCAGGGTGAGTTGGCGTAGATGCCTACTCGCCAAGGCCTTCGAAAAGGGCAGTCGAGATGTAGCGCTCAGCCGAGGATGCCAGAATGGTCACAACCCGTTTCCCGGCCATGTCGTCACGCGCTGCCACATGAAGGGCTGCATGGACTGCTGCACCGGATGAGATCCCGGCGGGAACGCCTTCTTCGGCAGCAAGCTTCCGGGCCATGGCAAAAGCTTCGTCATTCGCGACCGTGATCACTTCATCCATGAAGTTCGTGTCCATGTTGCCTGGAATGAAACCGGCGCCAATCCCCTGGATCATGTGAGGGGAGGGACTACCACCAGAGAGAACCGGGCTTGCGGTCGGTTCCACGGCAATCATCTTCAGCGCCGGATTGCGTTCTTTGAGGACCTGCGCGAGGCCGGTGAAAGTGCCGCCCGTACCGATGCCGGATACAATCGCATCGACTTTCCCGCCTGTGTCGTGCCAGATCTCTTCGGCGGTCGTGCTGCGGTGGATCTCCGGATTGGCAGGATTGTCGAACTGGCTTGGCATCACTGCGCCGTCAGTCGCTTCGATAATCTCTTTGGCTTTGGCGATCGCCCCGTTCATACCCTTTTCCTTCGGAGTGAGCACAAGTTCAGCGCCAAGGAGCGCGAGGATTTTGCGCCGTTCAATCGACATGGATTCGGGCATGGTCAGAATAAGGCGATAGCCTCTGGCGGCTGCGGCAAACGCAAGACCAATTCCGGTGTTTCCGGATGTCGGCTCCACCAAAACGGACTGTTTAGTTACTTTGCCCTGCTTTTCGAGATCAAGGATCATGTTGACGCCGATACGGTCTTTGACGCTTGATGCGGGATTGAAAAATTCGAGCTTCAGACAGAGATCCGCTTTCGCCCCGTGGTTCGCTGCGAGTTTTGGGATCCGAACAAGCGGTGTGTTCCCGATCGTCTCAAGAATGCTGTCGTAGATGCGTCCGCGCATCGGTTTGTCGAAGGTGATGTCTTGATCCGCCATGGTGGCTCCCAATAAGTGTCAATTTCGAAAGGCGCGCCATCATATCGCGGGAAGTTTGAAGGGCAACATGGGAAACGTTCGCTGCTACAAAGAGTTCAGGAACAGATGAACTTTTGGATAGCGGGAAAACACGGTAGCGGTTGTCTGTCTTTTGTGCGGTAGATCTTTACCTGCGTATCGCGGCAAGGATGATCGATGCACGACATTGCACCCAAAATCGCCCTTATCGGTATCCTCGGCATTCTCGCACAATGGATTGCCTGGCGGTTTCGGCTTCCGGCTATTGTCCTGTTGTCGGCCGCTGGAATTATCGCCGGTCCGGTATTGGGACTCTTGGATCCACGGCAGGATTTCGGTGATCTCCTGAAGCCGATGATCGGGCTTGCTGTTGCGATTATTCTTTTCGAAGGCGGTCTGACGCTTAATTTTTCGGAAATCCGCGAGACGTCGAAGGCCGTTCGGCGTCTTGTGTTCTTGGGCTCACCCATCGCCTGGATGCTTGGTTCGCTCGCCGCTCATTATGTTGCCGGGTTTGGTTGGCCTGCCGCGATCATCCTGTCCGGTATTTTTGTCGTCACCGGTCCAACGGTGATCATGCCGCTCTTGCGCATGGCGAAACTTTCCAAACGTCCTGCGGCTCTTCTCCGATGGGAGGCGATTCTCGCGGATCCCGTTGGTGCGCTCTTCGCGGTGCTCGCGTTCGAGGTCTATCTGGTTTTTGGTATAAGTGACGGCCATCACGATCTTCAAACCGTTATCGTCCGCTTCCTGATCGCCATGCCGATGGGCGCGGTCGGTGGTTGGTATCTGGGAAAGGCAATCGCATTCCTGTTTATCCGCGGTCTTGTTCCCGAGTTTCTGAAAGCGCCGATCATTCTCGTCTCCGTTCTGGCTGCTTATGTTGCAACCAATCTCGTTCTCGAAGAGGCGGGGCTCCTCACGGTAACGGCTATGGGCGTTGCCATGGCGAATACGCGCATTGCAAGCCTTTCGGAGATGCGGCGTTTCAAGGAAGTCATCACAATTGTCCTTGTGTCGGGTTTGTTTGTGATCCTGACCGCTACGCTCGAAGCGGACATGCTAAGCCAGATCAACGGATATGATCTCCTTTACATCGTCCTTCTGCTTTGCGTCGTTCGTCCCGTCGCTGTTTTTCTCGCCACGATGGGAACGGGTCTCAGTACGAAAGAACGCAGTCTGATTGCATGGATTGCGCCACGCGGGATCGTTGCTGTTGCCGTTTCCGGCCTGTTTGGCACAACGCTCGTGGAGGTCGGCAATCCAGACGGCGATAAGATGGTCGCGATTGCCTTTGCCGTCGTCTTCATCACGGTGGTCTTGCATGGTTTCTCGCTCCGCCCGCTTGCGATCGCGCTCGGGCTTTCTTCAAGCGAAAAGGCTGGTCTGCTCATTGTTGGCGGGAACCGGTTTTCCGTTGCCCTTGCCCGCGAACTCAACGATGCGGACGTGCCGGTTACGATCGTCGATAACAATTTCAACCATTTGCGCGAGGCACGCCTTGCCGGATTGATGACCCATTTCGGTGAAGTCCTCTCCGAAGAGCGCGAGCACCGGCTCGACCTTCACGCGTTCAGTCATGCTGTGGCGGCAAGTGATAACGATGCATACAACCTTCTTGTCTGTAACGAGCTTGCCCATGAACTCGGCCGTTCCAATACTCTGCAATTGAAAAGCCGAGCGGACGATATGGCCGATCACAAGACACCAAGCTTCACGGTCGGTGGTAGACGACTCTTTACCGACCCGCTCTTGCTTGACGATCTGATGGCGCGCATGGGTGATGGGTATACGTTCCAGACAACAAGGATCAGCGAAACCTTTACCTTTGAGGACTATCTCGCACAGCGCGGTGAAAGGGTTTCTATTGTCTGTGTCGTAGATTCGAAGGGTGCCCTCACTTTCGCGACAGGAAAGCAACGACCCAAAGCGGAAGCAGATGACCGCGTAATCGCTTTTGCACCTGATCTCAAATTATCCGGTGAACAGACGGAGATGAAACCGCAATGACCTGGGTCCTGGGCGGCGTTCTGACAAAAATTGAGGCCGACGAGGTGGCTGCACGCGCGGGCGAGAGCGATCGCCTCGGTTATCCGGCTGCCGCCGTGTTCGAGGAGGCCGAAGGCGAAGATCGGTTTCGGATCGACATCTATTTCGAAACACAGCCCGACAAGAGCATTTTAGATGAAGAGCTTGGGCTGGTTGTGTCCAAGCTCTCGCTCATCACTCTTCCAGACGACGTGGATTGGGTGAAGGAGGGTCTGCGCGATCTGAAGCCGGTTTCGGTCGGTCGTTTTTTCGTCCATGGGAGCCATGACAGCGATAAGGTCCGGGCTTACCATCACGCGATCCTGATTGAAGCCGGTCAGGCGTTCGGTACCGGGCACCATGGAACGACCGCAGGATGTCTCGAGGCAATTGAACGCGTGACGCGCCGCCATCGGTTTCCGGCAATACTCGATCTTGGAACAGGATCAGGGGTTCTTGCCGCAGCCCTCGCGCTTGAGACCAAATCTAGAATTCTTGCGACCGACATCGATCCGGTCTCGGTGCGACTTGCGAAAGAAAATATGAAAGCGAACGGCCTTGCTGGTCTGGTGCGATGCGAAACGGCGGCTGGCTTTGACCACCCGGTTTTCCCGCAAAATGGCCCCTTCGGCCTCGTGGTTGCGAACATACTGGCAAGGCCACTGATGAGCCTTGCCCAGCCGATGAAACGTCATTTGCGATCAAACGCGACGATTATCCTGTCAGGCCTTTTGGTTCGCCAGCGTGCGCAGGTTCTTTCGGCCTACCGACGGCAGGGGGCAATTCTCATCGAGGAAATCCGACGGGAAGGCTGGTCCACGCTTATTCTGCACAGGCCTTGAGGTCCTTTCCATCGGCAGAAATGAAAACGGGGCCAAAAGGCCCCGTTACTCAGGTTTCCAGAGTAATCTCTAGAAAGGATACAAGCTCGAGCCTTGTTTTTTCAGCTTGTTGCGGTCGAGGCCATGGGCCTTGAGCGTTTCATCATCAAGCGTCAGCAAGTAACCGTTTACATAACGATTAGCCTGTCTTTGGCGAGCATTGATCAGACCGGAAAGAATAGATCGTTTCATTTTGAATTGATCTCCTTATTTCGCGCAATTACTGCTTGGGAGGGAGCCGTAATTTCGACGCTGAGAAGATAATAGTGTTTTCAGTCCAAAATATGGAGCGCCAAGACTGGATGGCAGCACTGCAAATTTTGCAAATCCAAAAACGACTCACGTCACAGTGTTGTAATATCGAACAAATTTCTGCCCCTGGCGTCTGAAATTCGGCTAGGAAAGGGGCATCGACGACGGAGATTTGAAAGAATGTTTCAGGATTTTTCAGCGCCTGCCGCTTCAGACGGCGATCGCGAGCGCATCGATGCCCTGCGGATTCGAATGAAGCAAGCGAATCTATCTGGCTTTATCGTGCCGCGCGCCGACGAACACCAAGGTGAGTATGTACCTGCCTCAGCCGAGCGATTGAAATGGTTGACTGGTTTCACGGGCTCCGCCGGTTCCGCAGCCATTCTTGAAGAAAAGGCGGCCATCTTTATTGATGGGCGGTATACGCTTCAGGTGCGCTCGGAAGTCGATACCGACGTCATAGACCCCGTTCCGAGCATGGAAACACCGCTCAAGAAATGGCTGTCGGAAGAGGCCGGCGAGGGGAACAGGATCGGTTATGATCCCTGGCTGCATACGGTGAAAGAGGCAGCAGCGCTCAGGAAAGCGCTTGAGAGCAAGGGCGCGGTTCTTGTTGCCAGTGAAAACCTCGTGGACGCCATCTGGGAGAATCGCCCTGCGCCACCACTTGCTCCGGTCCAACTTCATCCTGCCGATCTTGCCGGAAAACCGGCTACTGAGAAAATCGCCCGGTTCCAGGAGGATCTGCGAGAGCATGATGCGGACGCCTTTTTATTGACCGCCCCGGATTCCATCTGCTGGCTTTTCAATATCAGAGGGCGTGATGTGCCGCACACGCCACTTGTCCTTTCCTTCGCACTTGTCCCGATGGAGGGAAAGCCGATGCTTTTTGTTGAACCTGAAAAGCTCGACGAACTGGTCCGGCAAGACCTCGATGGTATTGCCGATCTTCTGTCGAAAGACGCCCTGCTCGCCAGCCTGAAAGACCATAAGGGTGCGCTTGCACTTGATCCTGCCCATGCAAGCGACATCTTCCGCATTGAGGTGAAAAATTCTGGCGGCAGGATTGTTGAGGCGTCCGATCCTTGTCTTCTTCCGAAAGCGCGCAAGAACACCATAGAATGCGAGGGCGCTCGGGCCGCTCACATTCGTGACGGGATTGCCGTGGCTCAATTTCTCGCTTGGCTCGACCGGACGGAACCGTCGGACATCGATGAGATAGAGGCAGCGCGCAAGCTCGAAGCGTACCGGGTTCAGGTGGGTGAGAGAACGAACTTTCCGCTCGAAGATATCTCTTTCGATACGATTTCCGGTTTCGGTCCAAATGGAGCGATTGTCCACTATCGCGTCACGGAAGCGACCAATCGGCAGTTTGAGAAAGACACGCTTTATCTCATCGATTCCGGTGGGCAATACCGTGATGGGACCACCGACATTACCCGCACCGTTGCAATCGGTACGCCGAGCGAAGAGATGCGAAAGCACTTCACACTGGTTCTGAAGGGAATGATCGCCATTTCACGGCTTCGCTTTCCAAAGGGAACGACCGGCGGCAGTCTTGACGCTTTTGCACGTCATGCGCTCTGGCAGGCCGGGCTGGATTTTGATCACGGAACCGGACATGGCGTCGGGTCCTTCCTGAGCGTCCATGAGGGGCCGCAACGGCTCTCAAAAGCCTCAGGCGTCAAACTGGAACCCGGTATGATCCTTTCCAACGAACCGGGTTTCTATCAGGCCGATTCTTACGGGATCCGCATCGAAAATCTCATTCTCGTTACCGAACCGGAAGATATCGACGGGGGAGACCGTGCGATGATGGGCTTTGAAACCTTGACCTTCGCGCCAATCGACCGGGCCCTCATCAGTCTGGACCTGATTGATGAGCGTGAGCGAGCATGGATCGACCACTATCATGAAGAGGTTTTGCAGAAGATCGGCGCGTCGCTGGAAGGCGACGACCTTGTCTATTTGCAGGACGCTTGCGCGCCCCTTTGAGGGGCGCACGGATGGGTGAAGCGCATCAGCTTCCAATCAGCGCTCGCAGAAGCGCCAGCACCCCGATACCGATGAGAATGGTCGGGACCATCGACAGGCGGAAACTCAGGATCAAACCGGTCAGAAGGGCGAGCTGCTCCGGCAAGCCGCCATCGATCGCCGCGGGAACCACAATGGTTACAAGGACGGCTGCAGGTACCGCATTGAGCGCCGCAAGGACCCTTGGGTGCAATGCACCGAATTGTGAAACAATCAAATGCCCCGAGCACCGCGTGAGATAGGTGAGGGCGCCGAGAGCGAGGATAAGGGTGAGCGCGTCCATTACGCATCCTCCTTGCTGTCTTCTCCTGGAGCGGCGTCGGGTTCGCCCAGAAAAGCGCCGGTAATCACACCGCAGAGCGCTCCGGCACTGATATGCCAAGGCGAGCCGAGCGTCAGATAAACGAGCGTTGAAGCAACACCTGAGACAAGCACAACCGGCAGCCAATTGGCCCTGCTTCGAAATCCGAGAAGAAGCAGCATAAAATAAAGGGCCAGAATAAAATCGAGGCCGAGTGCATCAGGGTCTTCAATAAGATTGCCGAAGAGAAGGCCAACGCCGGTCGCGACAACCCAAAAGGTGAAGATTGGAAAGGCGACCCCGAAGTAATAATCCGGCGTGAGCCCCGGATCGGCGGATTTCGGCTCAGTCACCTCGTGCCGTCGTTCTGCGAGCGCGAAATTCGGGTCAGTCAGCACGAAAAACATGAAAAACTTCTGGATGCCGCTGAAGTTGTAGAGCTTCCGGCTGATCGACGCGCCATAAAGAACGTGCCGGAAGTTGACCGCGAGAACGACGAGAACAATCGTCAAAAATGGAAGGGGCTGATTCCAGAACTGCAACGCCATGAACTGGCTCGCGCCCGCGAAGACGATTGCCGTCATCACCATGCCTTCAATGAAGGTGAGGCCCTTTTCGCTGGCAACGGTTCCGAACGCGATAGCAAAAAACGCGGCTGTCACCGCAACGGGCAGTCCGTCTCGCGAGCCGCGCCAGAATTCCTGCGGGTGCTTCATGATCGACCTCCGGCGTTGATTGATGCCAGAATAGGCATGCCGAAGGTTAGGTCAGCAAGGCTGCCCTGTCACATTGATAATGCTGATCTGTAAGATCAGGAAATTAGATCAAACCAACCGTCTTCGTCGACGGTCTCAACGCCAAGCTCCTGCGCTTTTTTGAGTTTCGAACCGGCTCCCGGGCCCGCGACCAAAAGGTCCGTCTTTTTGGAAACGGAACCAGCCACTTTCGCACCGAGACGCTCGGCCATGGCTTTTGCTTCATCGCGGGTCATTTTTTCGAGAGAACCTGTAAAAACGACGGTCTTTCCGGAGACAGGCGAACTGTCGTCGGCTGCATCCGGGGGAAGGGGTGTCACTTCCGCCAGAAGTGCATCGATGACAGTTTCGTTCTGGCCTTCGCCAAAGAACTCGGTGAGGGCGAAAGCGGCGGTATCACCAATACCGTCAATGTTGACGAGATCCTGAAACGCCTCGCTTTCGTGGTCTTGTGCCTCCAGAGCAGCCGATCTGAGGGCTTCGAAGGATCCGTATGCGCGCGCAAGAACTTTTGCCGTTGTGTCCCCAATGTGCCGGATACCAAGTGCATAAATGAAGCGGTGTAGATCGATGCTGCGCTTGGCATCAATCGCGGCGAACAGATTCTTGACGGATGTCTCGCCGAAACCTTCCTTGTCCTTAAGTCGCTTGAGTGAACGTTTGTCACGTGCTTCCAACGTGAAGATATCCGAAGCGTTCATGATCCGGCCATCAGCATAAAACGCTTCAACCTGTTTGGCGCCAAGTCCTTCAATGTCGAAAGCATTCCTGGAGACGAAGTGTTTTAGTCGTTCGACTGCCTGTGCCGGGCAGATAAGACCGCCAGTACAGCGGGTGACAGCATCGCGTTTTCCGGTCTTCCGGTTTTCTTCGCGCACTGCATGACTGCCGCAGGCCGGACATCGGTTGGGAAACAAAAAGGGGAGTGCATCATCCGGCCGCTTTCCTAGATCCACATCGACGATTTGCGGGATGACATCGCCGGCCCGCTGAAGGGTCACAGTATCGCCAATTCGAAGATCCTTGCCCTCACGGATTGGATTGCCGTCCTGGCCGATTCCTCTGACATAGTCTTCGTTATGCAAGGTAGCGTTTGAGACAACGACCCCACCCACAGTGACAGGTTGAAGTTTTGCAACCGGTGTCAGTGAGCCGGTTCGTCCTACCTGGATCTCAATATCATTGAGGATGGTTTGAGCACGTTCAGCAGGAAACTTGTGTGCAATCGCCCAGCGTGGTGCTTTCGTGACGAAGCCGAGACGGCTTTGCCAGTCGAGCCGGTTTACTTTGTAGACGACACCGTCAATATCGTAGCCAAGAGTTGGCCGGGCATTCAGGATTTTGGCGTAGTGTTCAAGAAGGCTGTCCACGTCGTCGAATGTGCCCATCAGTGGATTAACCGGAAATCCCCAATCGGAAAACCGTTCAACCATGCCCATCTGTGTGTCTGAAGGCAGGGCGCTGATTTCACCCCAGGCGTAAGCAAAGAAGCGCAGAGGCCGCTCGGCTGTGACCCTAGGATCGAGCTGTCGCAACGATCCCGCGGCCGTGTTGCGTGGATTGACATAGGTCTGTCTGCCAGCGGCTTCCATGCGCTCGTTAAGCGCAAGGAAGTCCTCGTTGCGCATATAAACTTCACCGCGCACTTCCACCACTTCAGGATGAGATCCACCCCTTAGCGTTTCCGGGATATCGTCAAGCGTTCGCAGATTGGCCGTTATGTCTTCTCCGGTCGTGCCGTCTCCACGTGTTGCACCGCGAACAAGGTGGCCGTTTTCGTAACGCAGGCTGGCCGACAGACCGTCAATCTTGGGTTCCGCGGTGAGCGACACTGTTTCGCTCTCACCAAGTCCGAGAAAGCGCCGGATGCGGGACACGAAGTCATAAACATCTTCGCTCGCGAAGGCATTGTCGAGCGACAGCATCTGAACCGCATGGCGGACCTTGCCGAACTTCTCTTGCGGAGCACTCCCGACCGTGTCCGACGGGCTATCGGGTCTCTTGAGAGCGGGAAATCGTTCTTCGATCGCCATGTTACGGCGTTTCAGAAGGTCATACTCTGCATCCGACACGAGTGGCTGATCTTCGCCGTGATAAGCTTCATCAAGACGGACAAGATCGCGAGCAAGGTTCTCAAGTTCTTGCCGGGCTTCCTCTTCGGACAGAGTTTCGATAGCGCGCCCGCGGATGTGATCGGTGCCCTGTTCCATGCAGTGTCCTATTCGCCGCTCGCAATAAGCCGCGCTGCTGCAGCCCGCGCTTCTTCCGTGATGATTTGGCCGGCAAGCATTCTGGCCACTTCCTCGCGGCGCTCGTCCGGGTCAAGCAGTGTGAGGCTTGTCGCGACCCGATCTTCTTGCTGAGTGCCCGCCTTGCTGATCAAAAAGTGTTCATCTGCGCGGGCGGCAACTTGCGGTGCATGGGTAACCGACAGGACTTGAACATTACGCGCGAGACGTGAGAGGCGTGCGCCAATGGCTTCCGCGACCGCGCCTCCGACTCCAGTGTCGATTTCGTCGAAGATGAGCGTTGGCGCAGAGCCCTTATCCGCAAGCGAAACTTTGAGCGCGAGAAGAAAACGTGAAAGCTCGCCACCCGACGCAACTTTGAAGAGGGGGCCGGGTTTGGTCCCGGGATTGGTCTGAACGTGAAACTCAATAGTATCGTAGCCGTTGGCACTCGGCCGATCAGGCGCACTCGCAAGGGCGACCGAAAAGCGCGCCGCCTCGAGTTTCAACGCCGGAAGTTCCTTCATCACCTGGTCAGCCAAAGCACCTGAGGCGCCGCCACGTTCCGTGCTGAGTTCCCGCGCCCGCTGGTCGAAGGCGTCAAAGGCGGCTCGCTCTTCGGTTTCAAGCGCGCGCAGTCGTTCTTCTCCGGATTGAATCTGATCAAGCTCATTCATGAAACGCACGGTCAGATCGGGGAGTTGATCAACCTGGACCTTGTGCTTGCGCGCAGCGGCTCGGAGCGCGAAAAGACGCTCTTCCACATTTTCAAGTTCACGCGGATCGAAATTCGTTTCGCGAAGTGCCGCTTCGAGCGCGGATTGGGCATCACTGAGATGATCGAGCGATTTGCCGAGCGCTTCGACCGCATGATCGAGGAGGCCCGGGGCCTGTTCGATTTTTCGCTCCAGGCGCCTCAGGACGCTTGCGAGTGCCGGTATCGGAGATGCGTGACCCGCTACACCGTCATAGGCTTCATTGATATCAGTCGCGATCTTCTCGACATTCATCATCTGCTGGCGGCGGGCGGCAAGGCTCTCTTCTTCTCCGACTTCGGGGGCAAGGCTGCTGAGTTCCTCGACAGCGGCGCTCAGATAGTCGCGTTCCTTTTCAGCGTCTTCAATCCGGGCACGGTGCTCTTTGAGTGCCTTTTCTTTTGCCCGCCAGGTCCGGTAAGCGAGGGCGGTATCTGCCGCCATTTCCTGCAAGCCGCCGAAAGCATCCACGAGGAGGCGATGGCTGTCGGTATCAACCAATGCCCGGTCCGCATGCTGCCCATGAATCTCGACAAGGAGCTGGCCGATACTGCGCATGAGACCTGCGCTGACCGCCTGATCGTTGATGAGCCCGCGCGTTCGCCCGTCAGCACGCTGGATCCGCTTCAGGATAATGTCGCCGTCGTCTTCGAGATCGTTTTCACGCAGTATCTTGCGCACAGGGTGGGAAAGCGGAACATCGAAGACGGCGACCACATGTCCCTGGTCTTCACCGGATCGGACGAGCCCTCCGTCTCCACGACCGCCAAGAGCGAGGGAGAGGGCGTCAAGAATAATGGATTTTCCTGCACCGGTTTCACCGGTGAGAACAGAAAGACCCGCCCGCCAGTCGACGTGCAGGCGCTCGATCAGGACGATATCTCGAATTGAAAGGGCACTGAGCATGACAGCATTCCGGCAACCGGTATTGGAAGAATCAGCGGACAGTCACCTGCGCCCGATTATATATTCCGCTGATTGTCGGTTGCTATATGTCGTCGTCTTTTTTGTCGCC
>JBCDCZ010000033.1:0-23610 GCA_039180865.1 Pseudomonadota bacterium
GGGCGCCTGTTGGATCCGGATTCCGTGCGGCGAGGGTCCGTTCTGGTCTATGTTGATCCGATCTTCCCGGAACATCGGGATTTGCTGCTCGATGGCAGCGGCTGCATCGTGCAGACTTATACAAGCAATCTGGACGGTGCTCTGGGCCACCTCATCGCGGCAACCGGCGTCGTGAAAGCCGTCGGACTGCGATTGAAAGTTTGGGGTATCATTCTTTCCGGCATCGGCCTGGTCGGGAACGGACACTAGGCGGGCTTGAGACCCTTCCAACATCAGGTCTTTAGCCTGTTTTGCGGTGCTGCTTCGTTGCCCTGCATCAAACCCTGGGTCGCGGCTCCGATCCGAGATGAGGGGATGCTGCGAGCAATCGCCGATTTTTTTTAACTTGCATCAATTACTCCACAAAAGGATAAGGCTATCCGGTATGAGCGTCTCCCCTCGGTGAACAGGAGAGCGGTGGGCGCAGACTTCGATCTCTCGGAATGAATGGATTAAGGAAATCCATTAGATGACCCTGCTTAGCAGAGACGACATGACCGGCCCGGAGCTTCAAGCCCCCCCGTCGAAGCGGAGGCTGTTTAAGGTTGGAAGCACAATGGGCATCCTAAAGGGTGTCGCGCTCGGCGCAGCAGCGCTTTGTGTCCTTCCAATGCTTGCCGTCGCGATCGCGGCCGCCTTTGCATCGACGGATACGCTTACCCATCTTGCCGATACCGTCCTTCTTCGCTACACGCTGACGACGCTGACACTGATGGTTCTGGTGGCGGTGGGTACTGCAGTTATCGGAACCGGGACCGCCTGGCTGGTGACGATGACGCGGTTTCCCGGATCGCGTGTCTTTGAAGTCTGCCTGGTTCTTCCCTTCGCGTTTCCGGCCTATGTGCTTGGCTACGCCTACACCGATTTCCTTGACCATCCTGGCGCAGTCCAGACCGCTCTTCGTGACATTACCGGTTGGGGACCGAGGGATTATTGGTTCCCGGAAATCCGCAGTGTCGGTGGCGCGGCACTCATGCTCATTCTGGTGCTCTACCCTTATGTCTATCTCCTGGCGCGATCGGCCTTTGTTCGCGAATCCGCGACAACCAGTCAGGCTGCGCGGACATTGGGGTGCAATGCGTGGCAGGCTTTTTTCCGGGTTTCGCTTCCAATCGCCCGTCCGGCAATCGCGGGAGGGGTCCTGCTTGCCGTCATGGAAACGATCGCCGATTTTGGCACAGTGAGCTATTTCGGTATCCAGACCTTTGCGACAGGGATCTACACAAGTTGGTTCTCATTTGCCGACAGGGGCGGTGCGGCCCAACTTGCAATGTGCCTGCTCGGTTTTGCGCTCATGCTTATTGTGCTTGAACGTCTGCAACGCGGGAGGGCGCAAAACTACGATACCGGCAAGAAGTTCATTTGGCTCGATCCTGTGGAGTTGACCGGAGCATCAAAGTGGTTGGCATTTGCCTTCTGCCTCTTCCCTGTCATCCTCGGCTTTGTTTTACCTTTTTTTCTTCTCTTCGAAATGAGCCTTGGATCAGAGCAGAACCTTTTCTCCGAACGATATTATGGATTTATCATCAACTCGCTCATTTTGGCCTCAACAGCCGCATTTGTTACTGTGATTGCAGCGGTCATGCTCGCCTCGTATCAGCGGTTTGAACCGGGCGTTCTTTCGAACAATGCAAGTTATCTGGCGCGGATTGGATATGCCGTTCCCGGCGGTGTGATCGCCGTTGGTTTGCTGGTTCCATTCGCTCAGATTGATCACTGGATCGACGCATTCGCCGAACGTTGGTTCGGGATTTCGACCGGGCTTCTCTTCACCGGAACGATAACGCTCCTCGTTATGGCCTATATGGTTCGTTTCATGGCCGCGGCTTTCAAAACCTATAATGGTGGCCTAGCGACCGTTAATCCGAACTTCGATCTCGCGGCAAGGGCGATGGGCAAGGGGCCTTTTGGTTTGTTGCGCCATATTCACCTACCCCTCCTGCGCGCCTCGGTCTTGACAGCCATGTTAATCGTCTTCGTCGATGTTATGAAGGAACTCCCGGCAACCCTCATCATGCGCCCGTTTAACTTCGATACACTGGCCGTTCAGGCCCATCGCCTTGCAGCCGATGAGCGGCTGGAAGGTGCTGCGGTACCCTCACTTGTGATCGTTATGATCGGGCTCCTCCCGGTTATCCTGCTCTGCCGTAATCTCGCCCGGAAATAGCTCCCGGGGGCAGTGGGCTTTAACGAAAAACCCCCGCCGGTTTTGGGCGGGGGTCTTGTTCGTTCTTCTAACTTGTGTGTTCGAGAAAGGCGCTATGGCTACTTCCAACCGGCTTCGTTCAGAAGCTTCTGTGCAGCCGGAACTTTCTCGGCAATCTTGGACGCATCGACATCATCCGGCTTGAAGAACCCGAGTTTCGCGACTGAAGGGCTGATCCCAACGCCCGGAACGGCAGGGTATTCATCATTTCCAGCTGAGAAGTATTCCTGCGCCTGAGCGGATGCCAGATATTCCAGGAATTTGACCGCGTTCTCCTTGTTCGGGGCATTAGCTGCTACGCCACCGCCGGACAGATTCATATGGGCGCCGATACTATCCTGGTTCGGGAAGACCCAACCAAACATGTCGAGGCTGTCTGATACGCCGCTGACCGGTTTACGGATAGCGCGGCCGAAATAATAGGTGTTCGACATGGAGATATCGCACTCGCCTGAGACGATCCCACGAAGCTGATCTGTGTCACCGCCCTGTGGATCTCGCGCGAAGTTTGCGACAACGCCTTTTGCCCAATCTTTCACGGCATCCTCACCCAAATGACTGATGAGCGCTGCTGTGATTGTCTGCGTGTAAACGTTGGATGATGAGCGGATGCAAATCTGGCCTTTATATTTCGGGTCAGCTAGGTCCTGATAGGTGGTTGGCGGGTCGCTCACATCGTTCTTGTCGTAGAACAGAATGCGAGCGCGTTGTGAAAAGCCGAACCACTGGTTGTCGTCGTCTTGAACATATCCGGGCAGTTTTGCTTCGAGGACGCTGGACTCTATCGATTGCAGTACTCCAGCAGCCTTCGCCCGCTCGAGCCGTGATGTATCAACCGTCAAGAGGATGTCGGCCGGGCTGTTTGAGCCTTCCGCCACCATCCGCGCAATGAGTTCGTCTGCTTTACCCTCAATCCGATTAATTTTAATTCCGGTCGCCTTTTCGAAATCCGAATAGAGGCGCTCATCGGTGTCGTAATGGCGTGATGAGTAGAGGTTCAACTCGCCGTTAGCCAATGCTGGAAGCGCAGTTGTCGCCAGCATTGCTGCGGCCACCGTCGACATCAGAGCCGATCTTCCGAATCGCTCGTTCATGGGGGATTCCTCCTTGGGTGCCTAAAGTTAAAACTTGAGTCTGCGCCTCAGGAAAAATACCAAGCGCGCATGCCAGTCAATAGTTGGTCGCAAAAAATCTGATATTTTTTGTCCAGTCTTAGTTCGTGATGAGGTGACGACCACATCGAAGCTTGTCGTGGACTTGTCAGACAAATGTAAGGCAATGTTTTTCATTGCGGTGCACCTAGTTTGCAAAGGTTGCGGTTTCGAGTTTGCTCATTGCGCGGACCTCTAATATTGCAGCGTTCAGCGCGGATTGGCTTGATGTGCGAAGGGGAAGGAACGGAATATTGCTCTTCACGCACAATTTTTTGGCTCTTAGACATGCTGCGTGGCTGACACAGTCTATCGGACACATGACGCAATCCACGGACGCCACGGCTGGGTCCAAACGACCAATCATATCTTCAATACCACCATCATGGTGAACGAGCGTTGCCGTGTTCTTCTCAGCGATACTTTTTAAACCACGAATTTGCCCTCGACGTCCTCCGACATAGAGGATTTTTATGGGCGATTTATCCGTGTCGATATTGACGTCAGGGGTGGCGTTTGACCCATTATCAGGGCGAAAGGGTCGAACGCGCCGTTTTTCCTTAACCTGATCGAGTTTGTGTTCCAGTTCTGTACTTCTAGCCTCTGCATGGCGTGCTCGTTGCCTTGCTGCAACCAGGGCCCGTTCAAGTTTCAAAAGCTTGCGCCCAACTCTTTCGTCCCTGCCGCTTCTGTGGTCTGGTTGCTCCGATTTGGCGGACTGCTTTTCTAATTGGTCGATCCTTTCCTGCATTTCCGCGATCTTTTGGTCACGGGCCCCCAGGGTGTCAGAGAAGCTCCGGTCATTTCGCTTGATACGGTCTTCGAGTTCATTCAGTCGATTCTGCAGGAGACTGGCTTCTTGTGACTTTCTGCGAAAACAACTTCCCGCAAGATGCGAGTACATGTGGACATCGCCATAAATCAGCTCTTTTGTGTCTGAGGGAACATTGCCCGAGGTCATCAGCGCCCAATAACCGGCTGCGATAAATCCATTGTCTACCATGGTGGACCAAAGCTCTTGAAGCTCGTCCTTCCCGTTGGTTTTTTGGACTTTGCGAATTGCGCCTTGGAACCGTTGATCCAACAGTTTTTGAAATGCTCGGGCGAAGGGTGTGTCATGAGTCGTCTTTTCCACGAGGTAGCCGTGGACAGCGTAGTCCGGCGCGTCAGGTAGCAACCTGATGCCAACTTTCTTCGCCAGGTTTTTGATATCGTCCACAGACGCGCAGGTCCCTACCACCGAACAGTGTATAGGCTCCTGGATCTCCCAGAGCTTTAAACGCTTGAGTTTGCTATGCTTTTCCGATTGGCTTTGCAGTTCACTTGAAATCGGCTGTTCTGATGAGAGTGCATTTGAAAAATTCGGCCATGTTACCTCAACTTCCAATTTCTCGTTTCTACACATGCTGAGCCTTCACTGATCGAAAAAGCGTTTTCGGTGACACCGACATTAAATTATGAGTATGCTACTCCAGTTTTTTCATTTGATCTATCAAAGTTTACTAAATTACTCATATTTTGAGTTGATACCATCTTGGCAAAACCACTCATTCTGCTGAGTTGGTTTGATGGTCATAACGGCGCTTATCCGGTTGGCGGCCTTGTGTTCAAAGACGCAATGGCATAAGTGCTGATCAATCATCGTCGAGAGTAATTACCGACGCAAAGACAGCAGATTTTGATCTGCACACTTTTCCCGCCAGACGCGAGGCGGGACTTACGAAATCAACCTTTTGGAACTATCCATGGTCTCATCCAGTCTAGCCTTGCGCCGGGTATCATCACACGTACCCAAATCCTTCAGCGCCGTCTGGATCGTGTTGATCGCGTTAGCGATCGTCTTGGCAGCGATGGTCCAGACTGTTGCGCAACCTGCCCAGTCACAACAGTCGCAGGTTGCCGAAACCGATCAGACGATTGAAGGCTGGCGGATAGAACTCGATCAGATCGAGCGCACAGTCAATCGCGATAGCATCACCATTTCCGAACTCCTGAAATGGCGCGAACGGCTGACGGTAATCAATCGGGAGGCAATTGCCCTTTCTGAATCGATTCTTCCTCAAGTGGAAAGCCTCAGATCAAGGCTCAGGGCTCTGACCGAACCGGCTGCTTCCGCGCAGATCGCGCAACCCGCCGAAGAAACGCCACCATCGGAGGTAACACCATCCTCAGAAGCGGCACCAGACGGCGAAACGCAAGAAGCGCCAGCTGCAGCGGATCAGACACCGGCTGTTGAAAACGGTCAAAGCGCTCCGCCAATTGGTGATCAAAGATTGATCGAGCAAAAGCAGGCTGCCCAAGACGCGCTCACCAGACAACGGACGGAAATCGAAACGCAATTGAGCGTGTTAAACACGAGGCTGGCACGGACCGAAGTCATCGTCCTTCGTTCAGGCGAGCTCCTGACGGACGTTAAAACTCTACGACGTCAAAAGTTCACCAGCCGCCTTTTTGGCCGGTCAAACTCCATTTTCGATCCAGAATTGTGGGTGACCGGAATTCAGGAAGTCCCGTTTCTCCTGAAGGGTTTCGCAAATCTCATATCTGATGGCGTTAGGCGGGTCGTGCGTGAAGCCCCGGCGTTTCTCGCGGCGAGCTCACTTCTATCTGCACTGGCGGTTCTCCTTATTCTATCAAAGTTTCGACCACTGCGGTTGAAAGCGGTCGATCAGGGTGGCCACATCAATCCGTTTCACCGAGAGCTTAATGGCGTAAAGCGTGTCCTTCGAACGCTGATCGCCTGGCTCACCGTGCCTGCCGCCGTACTCTTCACCCTGGAACAAGCGGGGGAACTCTCGCCCCGTTTCTCGACATTTTGCTGGTCGCTTCTCGAGAGTCTCTTCTATTTTACCCTTGCCCGGGCTTTGTCGCTCGCCATTTTCTCGCCGCGCAACGCCAGTCTGAGGCTCGTGGGTTTTTCAGACAATCAGGCTCGTTCGTTCCACCGAACGATCGTTTCCTGTTTGACCATTGCGTTTCTCGGCGCGCTTGCTTTGAGTCTTGCCAGGGCAATGGTGGCTACGCTTGATGTCAGCTGGCTGATCTATAGCCTGACCGGCATGTCCTTTGCCGCGACGGCGTTCGTCACGCGGTGGGGCAACAACAAAAGCATTAGCGGACAGAGCATTCTGGTGCCGCAGGTCCTGATCCTCAGGATTATCGGGGCCTTGGTCCTGGTGTCGCTTCTGTTTGCCTTCTTCGCGCCGCTTGCCGGATACGGCTTCCTCGCGCAGTTTTCTGTAAACCAAGTCGTGCTTGGCGGTATTATTTCCGGGATCCTTTATCTTGCATTCCGTCTTGTTGACACGTTCGACACGGCGCAGGTCACCGGTGCATCCGACGCAGTAGCAACGGAAACTGCCGGGCTCGGTGAAGTCGGTACTACGCGCGTAACGCAATTCCTTTTGCTGTTTAACGGTGCAGTCAAGGTTGCGCTTTCGCTCGTCGGCGTCTTCATCTTTTTCGCAAGTTGGGGGCTCGATACGGTTGGAATCTCACAAGATCTCGCTGGTATGTTCTCCGAGATCAGGATCGGTGAACTTCGGATTTCTCCCGCGACCTTGCTGATGGCCGTTGTTCTGTTGGGTATCGGCGTTCTTGTTACACGAGCGCTCCAACGCTGGTTGTCGAACCGTTTCCTGCCTACCACGTCGCTTGATATCGGCCTGCGGAATTCGATCACCACAGCCGTTGGTTATGCGGGTTTTGTTATCGCGGCGATGATCGCGTTTTCGCAAGCCGGGCTTGATCTCAGCAATCTTGCAATCGTGGCTGGTGCCCTGTCACTCGGTATCGGTTTCGGTCTTCAGAGTATCGTGAGCAATTTTGTCTCTGGCATTATTCTTCTTGCGGAGCGTCCCATCAAAGCGGGCGACTGGATCGAAGTTGGAGGCGAGCAAGGCACGGTGCGCAAGATCTCTGTTCGTTCAACGGAGATTGAGACATTCGACAAAGCGACCGTGATCGTGCCGAACGCGGATTTTATCTCAGGTTCGGTGAAGAACATGATGTACGGAAACACGATGGGCCGTTTCATCATACCAATCGGCGTTGGCTATGATAGCGACCCCGATCATGTCAGGGACATTCTGCTAGACAGTGCCAAGAACCACCCGCTCGTGCTCGCTTATCCCGCGCCGTTTGTCATTTTCACCGATTTCGGTGCCTCGTCCCTCGATTTTGAGTTGCGCGGCTATCTTGCTGATTGCTTCAACGGCCTGTCCGTTGCGAGCGATCTTCGTTTTGCCATCTTGAAGCGCTTCCGTGAGGAGAATATCGAGATTCCGTTCCCGCAACGTGTGGTCGAAGTCAAAGGACCGGCAACGGTACCGATTGATGGGCTTGCCGAGGCGCTGGAAGACAAGGCCCGCTCAGGTGGCGCGACGGTTACACCATCGCAGCGTCAGGAACGGATTGACGTTGACGAACTCGAGGGTGCCGAGGGTAGTCGTTAGGGAAAACCTGCTCTGTTAATTGGTCAAAAGATGCTTCCGAATATCTTTGAACGAACTGTCTTGAAGTTGGCATTGCCAGCAATCCTGTGTGCTGTCGTCCTCTCCGGTTGCGCGAGCGATTTTGACGGAGTTGGCGGTCAGCCTGCCTTCTACCGCAACCTTGAATCTCCAACTGCTGTGCTCGATCTTAACGATGCGCAGCAGACGATTTCGCAGTATCGCAGCGCTAACGGGTTGGGACAGCTCGTTCTCGATCCGGAGCTCGTAACGATAGCCCAGAACCACGCAAACGCTCAGGCGCGCCGGGGTAGAATGAGCCATAACGCAGGTGGTTCGCTTGGCTCGCGTCTCAAGACCCTTTCCGAACCGCGCGGTGCTGCCGTGGAGAATGTCGGTGCCGGTTATAGAAGCTTCGCTCAGGCGTTTTCCGGCTGGCGCAATTCCAAGGGCCATAATGAGAATATGCTGAACACCAAAGTGACGCGGATGGGGATCGCGAAAGCCGTTAATCCCAATACCAAATTCAAGGTGTTCTGGACGCTGATTCTGACGAGCGAACCGATTTAAGAGCTTGAAAGAAGACGGCGGAGGCAGCTCTTCGCGAAGTGCCGTGCGCGGTACAAAGAGGCGACTGCCGAGGTTCTGGCAGTTGCGCCGGACGACGCAATCAAGGCAGTTACGGACTGGCGGCGTTCGCCCATAATCGCGTTTGCCATCGCGTTCTCGCTGCTTGAACAGCTATCGAGCATCAGACCGCCTTCAGTATCCGCCACTTGCCGCGCATAACGGCTCAGTAGTTGGACGCCTGGTGAAAAGGACGAGAGGTCTTCGTCATAAGCGATCTTCCAGGCGAAACGCTTCTCCTTCGACCTGAACACCACAAGACTTGCAACGAGGCGTTCACCCGACTGGAGATGAGCGATCTCGACGGCACTCTTATTACTGGCCGCCGAAATAGCCTGTCGCGCAAATTTTTCACTCACAGGATTGCTCAGGAGGGAGGTTCCGGCCCGCCCTTTCCATCCGGCGTTCTCAAGGGCGAGAAACGCATCAAAGGCAGCGTCAAACTCATCGCCCCTGGAGAAAACATTCAGAATTGGACTGCCGCTTTCTTGAAGTGCCTCATTCAGGCGCCGGAACCGCCGTTCAAGACTTTTCCGGCGTTGTTTTGACAAGGTAGCTCCCATATACGCATCGCCCGAAAGCTGCGTTTCAATCACCGCTCTCTCGTCTTCTTCGAAGAGAACGGAATGTATTTTTTCGTTGGCGGCGATTGCCTCAAAAATCCGCTTGTCGAGATCCGTCAGCAGAAACGGTTTTTTAAATGTGGCCGTCAAATGCAGCATGAGGAGTGATGCATGATCTGCGGCTGGCTGCAGGCAAAGCGGTGTTCCGACTGGAAGGTAATCATGGGTGAAGAAACGCAGAAAACCTGGCGTGAGCGGGAGAAGGCGCGTAGACGCAAATGGTGCCAGTGCGATCAACTTCCCGTCTTCACGTCTTAGGGTCGCAAGCTGTAAAGCGCCATGAAGCCCGTGTTCATCGGCCGAAAGGATGCAATCCGGACCGAAAAACGGATTTGCAATCTCCGCATTTTCAGAAAGCGCATGCCATTCGATGACGAAGGCCGGGTTCCGGGCGCTTGTCATATCCAGTATCTGAAATGTCAGCGCGTCAGTAATCCCGAATGCTCCCTCGACTCAGTCGCTCTATCGTTCTGCCTTTCGCCTTATCACCATACCTTTTAAAAAGAATGCATGACGTCACCTTCCCAGATCCGGTTGCGCTTTGCGCCAAGCCCCAACGGATATCTTCATCTTGGTCATGCCTATTCCGCGCTTGTGAACGACGCGCTCGTGCGCGCGCTCGGCGGTGTGCTTCTCATTCGAATGGAGGATATCGACCTGGAGCGTTGCAAGCCACACTTTGAAACCGCGATCATGCAAGACCTGGAATGGCTCGGCGTACGCTTTGACAGTGACATTCTTCGCCAGTCAGATCGGTTTGACGCATACGGCGAAACGATTGCAGCGCTCTGGGCTATGGACCTTGTCTATCCTGCCTTTTGGTCGCGTGCCCAAATTAAAGCGTTTGTAAATGACAAGAACGACTGGCCCCGCGACCCTGATGGAAGCCCTTTTTACCCCGGCCCCGAGCGAACCTGGTCAAGAACGGAAAAAGAGTCGGAGATACGATCCGGCAAGCCTTTTTCGTGGCGGCTCGATATCGATGCAGCGATACGAAGAACGGGATTGAAGGAAGCAGATATCTGGGGCGATGTTGTTCTTGCTCGGAAAGACACACCGGCAAGCTATCACCTTTCAGTCGTCGTAGATGATGCCTTCCAAAACATCACCCATATTGTGCGCGGGCAGGATCTTGCACCTGCCGCGTCCCTCCACAGTCTTCTTCAAACGCTGCTTGAATTACCAACGCCGCGGCTGGCTCATCACCGGTTGATACTCGACGATGAAGGACGAAAGCTCTCGAAATCCGACGGCTCAACCGCGCTTTATCACCTTCGGGATGAGGGTGCGGGCGTTGAAGACATTAAGCGGATGATTGGTTTCTCTGATGAAGAAGCCGAACGCCTTGCCACTCAGTTTACATAGGTTTTCAGCACAAACAGCCAGATCGAAATCGTGATGATGCTAAGCGGTGTCGATATCGAAATGGAATTTGCCGAGAGAGCCTGGCCGGTTCCGAAATGTTGCGCGAAGAGGTATGAATTGACCCCGGATGGTGCAGCGGCGGCGAGGACGAGACCGGCCGTAAAGACCGGTGGGAGTTCGAAGACATGATGACCGAGGATCAACACCGTCAATGGCATGACGCCAAGCTTGAGACTGCTTGTTAAAAGGGCTGGTCCGGTGTTGCCTTTTACGCCGTATTTTTGAAGACCCATGCCGAGAACGATCAAGGCCATCGGGCCCGCTATTCCGGCAATCTTTCCGGTGAAGTCATTCACGACGCCCGGCATTTCCAATCCACTCAGCCGGAAAGCGACGCCCGACATGATGCCGATCATGATCGGGTTGGTGAAAATCGTTTTCAGGAATCGTTTGGCCTTTGCGGCCAAGCTCTCACCGACAATGCCGCCACCGCCGTCTATCGCCTGTGCGATATCGTGATGAATGATCGTGGCAAGCAGCATCAGCGGCAAATGAACGGATAAAACGATCGAAAGCGACACCATGCCGGTCTCGCCGTAGGCCTGAATGATAACAGGAATCCCGATCAGAACGGTATTCGCAAAGGCGGATGCGACGCTGCCAATCACGCCATAGAGGGCTTCACGTTTGAAGAGGATTGGAAGGAGAACGGCTGCAAGAAGCCAGACGAGCGCGACGCTTGCAAAATAGGTAATCCATATCGGCCATGGGTCGACGTCATCGAGGCTAGCTGTCGCAAGCAGGCGGAAAAGCAGGATAGGGATCGCGATCTTGAATACGAAATCGCCTATGACGTCATCTGCGTTCGCTTTTACCAGACCAAAACGCCGTGCAAGGAACCCAAGCACAACAAGGGCGCAGATCGGAATAATGATTTCGATGATTTGAAGCATTGCGTTGGTCGCTCGGTTGGCCGTGACCATCTAGCAAAAACTTGCACAGCGAAGGTCAGAAAATTGCACAATTGATCAAGAAAAGTCGTTTGCATTCCATATGCCAGTCCGGTTAAGCCGCTAGCCCATGGCCTTCAGCGCACTCGCAATTCCTCTCATTTTTGTCTTTTTATGGTCGACCGGTTTTGTCGGTGCAGCATTTGTTGCGCCTTATTCAGAACCGCTTTCCATACTGAGTCTGCGGTTTATCGGGGCAGCCGCCGTTCTTCTTGCCTTCGGGTTTCTGATCCGCGGTACCTGGCCGAATGCCCGTCGGGCCGGCCTGATCTTTGCGTCTGGTTTGCTTATTCACGGCATTTATCTCTCCGGCGTCTTCTGGGGGATCAAGAACGGGATGCCGTCCGGTGTCAGCGCGCTTCTGATGGGGCTTCAACCGATTGTCACCGCGATCGCTGCCAGTCCCTTGCTTGGCGAAAGGGTTAAGGCACGCCATTGGGCAGGACTTGCGATCGGTCTTATCGGGGTTGCCCTCGTGATTTCTCCGAGACTGACGTTCGGCGCTGTTGGTATTACGCCGGCAACACTTGGCGCGCATGGCATCGCGGTCGCAGGGATTGTTTTTGGATCGATTTTTCAAAAACGTTTTGTCGGTCAGATGGATTTCAAAACGGAGCCCGGTATCCAGCTACTGGGTGGGGTCGCAATCGCTCTGCCGGTGGCGCTCTTGACTGAGAGCTTTCATTTCGTGCCCAGTTTTGAACTGGTGTTCGGGTACCTCTGGATGACGCTAATTCTGTCCTGTGGAGCCTTTTCCCTCTACATGTATCTCCTTCAACAAGGCGAGGCGTCGAAAGTCGCGGGTCTGTTTTATCTTGTTCCCGTTTTTGCGGCCGTGCAGGGCTATCTTCTTTTTGGCGAGACCCTGACGCTTGTCCAGCTCCTCGGCATGGCAGTTACCACGGCGGCTGTCTTGATCGCGTCTGATCTTATCGGCAGGCGGGAGGTTGCCCATATAAGTGCCGGAAAACCGAGCTAGGGGAGCGTCCAGTCATGGCTGATCGATCAATACTGATCACGGGGTGTTCGAGCGGTATCGGTTATGCCGCAGCCCATGCGATGAAGGCGCGGGGCTGGACGGTCTTTGCGACAGCCCGACAACTGGACGATATTTCTCGCCTCGAAGAAGAAGGGCTTTCGGCGCTTTATCTCGACTATCGCGACGCGCCCTCAATTCACGCGTGCCTTTCGAAAGTTCTCGATGAGACGGGTGGCCGCCTCGACGCGCTCTTTAATAATGGGGCATACGGTCTCCTGGGGGCTGTTGAAGATATTCGGACCGACGATCTCAGAGAGCAGTTTGAAGCCAACTTCTTTGGCTGGCACGAACTGACCCGCGAGGTCATTCCAGTGATGCGGGCACAAAAGCACGGGCGCATCATCCAGTGTTCTTCCGTTTTGGGGATCGTGTCCGGACGTCATCGCGCACCTTACGCCGCGACGAAGCATGCGGTTGAAGCGTTTTCAACCTCGATGCGCCTGGAGCTTAAGCCGTTTAATATCTCGATCAGTTCAATCCGCCCCGGACCAATCGAGACCCGGTTTCTCGATACTGCTCTCAGGGTATTGCGTGAGAAAATCGATCTTCAAAACTCCGCGCATTCATCCGACTATGAAAAAAGTTTGAAACGCCTTGAAGCAGGTGCTGCTTCCTCGCCCTTCAAACTGCAACCGGATGCTGTGGTCAAACATGTCATCCATGCCGCCGAAGCACCTCGACCGCGAGCCGTTTACTCGGTGACGACCCTGACATATCTCGCAGATGCTGTCCGGCGTCTGCTACCGACAGCGACCGCAGATCGGCTTATTGGCAAGGGTTAGGAATGAGCGACCTTTTTTGTCTCTCGTAAATCAGTTTCAAACGTCTTGAGGTTTTCGCGCCCGATAAGGACAGCGGGTGCGAGGGTCCCAAATGGATCGGGTGACGGTTTCCCATAAAGATATCCCTGAATCAGGCCGCAGTTTATGGACTTCAGAAAACGCAACTGCTCATGGGTCTCGACACCTTCAGCGATGACTTCGAGCCCGAGTTCATTCGCTATGTTAATGATCCCTCTGACAATTGTCGCATTTGCCGGACTATCTTCCAGTGCCCAGACAAACGAACGATCAATTTTCAGCTTCGTTATGGGAATATGCGCGAGATAACTCAGATTGGAATAACCCGTACCAAAATCATCAAGAGCGATCCGTACGCCCATTTCTCTTATTTCGTTGAAAATCACAGTGACCGAGTCAAGTGACCCAAGAAGAACATTTTCTGTGATCTCAATTTCAAGGCGTTCGCCTGAAAGTCCGTTATCCTGAAGAGCATTTCTAATCAGCCCGGCGATGTTGCCATTTTCAAAGTGCACGGGTGAAAGATTGACGGCCACTTTGATTTCCGTCTCCCAGCTTGCGGCTGTACGACATGCTTCGTTCAGCACCCAGCGATCGATTTCTTTGATGAGCCCTGTTTTCTCCGCGACCGCTATGAATTCAGCGGGGTTCATGCGACCAAGTGTTGGGTGAAACCAGCGTAACAAAGCTTCAAAACCAATCAGTTCGCGCGTTTGAACGTTCACCTGGGCTTGGAAATGCAGTTGAAGCGAATTGTTGGCGAGTGCCCTCTTCAGTTCAGTACTGATTTGACGTTCACGGTACACCTTTTCTGCGATCGTCTCTCCAAAACGTTCCCATCCCGCCTTGTTCAGTGACTTTGCATTGTAAAGTGCCATGTCAGCGAAGACTGGAATATCGGAGGGTTTCTCGCTATCTGTCGGGAACGCGCTAATGCCCATATTAATCGTTGGCTCTAATTGATGATTGCCGCAGATCACTGGCGAGCGCGCTGCGTCAAGGATGGTTTTTGAAAGCGCAGCCATTTCGTCATCCTGTATTAAACGAGGAAGAATGACTGCGAACTCATCGCCTGCTAAGCGCGAGAAAATCGCATCGCTCGGTAGGGCGTTTGTAATGCGCTCTGCGATCGTTTTTAAAACCATGTCGCCAACATGATGGCCATAAATGTCATTGATCTGCTTGAAATCATCGACATCGAAAGTCCAGTAGGTGAAATGCGCCGTTTGGACCTCTTTTGATTGATCAAGCTGGTTAAAGAAATCAGATACTGCACGACGATTGCGGGCGCCGGTTAGCGCGTCATATTGCGCAAGATACTCAGCCCTTTCGGCAGCACGGGATCTTTCGGCATTCCAGCGGATCAATATGATCGAAACCAGGGCGGCCAACACCGCCAATACTGTAGCCGAAATCGAAGCAACACGTTGAACGAGGCCTGCAAGGTAAGATTCCTGTCCGGTCGGAAGAATTTCGACTTTGGCTACGGCCCCAACACGGTCACCACGCCAAAGTGGCAGCATAATCACGATGACACGTTGGTTGCGCCCCTCTGCGTCGTCGGACCCAACGCCAGCTCCGGAATATCCAAGGTTCCTGGAACTCTCAGAATGGTCGTGTGAGACCATCAAACCTGTAGATAGGACACCTTTAAACAGATCGCGGTAGATCGGATCATCCAGCGAAGATGACAACTTGTTTCCGCCGGATAAAAAGCGATCTCCGAAACGGGTGTAGACTGTATAGCTTTTGACGCGACCGAGCTCTTCTTTGTCCTCGAAGTTCGTTGGATCAAACAACTCGATTTCGACTTCTTCTCGTGTGTTTGATTGAACATTCACCTTCAAAAGACGCAGGAAGCTGAAGGCGGGCTCGGTTTTTTTGCGTTCCAGTTTGCCCGGGAGATCGAATTGGCCTTCGAGTTTGTCGACCCAATCAATGGCGAGTTTTTCTGCGTTGACGATCACTGCCTCTTTTACGACGAGCGGCGCCACGCCATGCACGATCGCAATCAGCGATCCGAAGCAAGAGACAATAAATAAAATGATTGAATGCCGCACGGCTTTCACTCGCGAATGTGAGTTTCAAAAATTTTGCGTAATTCCCGTTCCGGGCCGAAAACCAATTGGTCCAGTACAGTTGGGGATTTAGATTGAAGAGTTAAAAACCGGATGAACCAGCAGTGTTAATGCGAGTTTAATTCTTTGAAATTGCGCAATTAATGCACCTTTTTTGGGGCTTTTTTCTTCATCTCACGTGATTGTGTTCACGACCAGTTGAGACGATAGTACTCCCGGTTCGTACTTTATCGAAACTCTGGCTACCAAAAGGTATTCGGACAGGGGGCGATGACGCCCGTGAGAACCGCCTTTACCTTCTGTCTGTGGACGGTATATGGCTTCGAACCAGATTGTTCGGGTTTCATGGGGAAGGATGAGCTTTTGGAAGCATTCTATAAAGTGTTGATCGTCGTCGCGCTTGCCAGTGTCGCGATCGTCCTTTTCCTGGGTCTAAAGAATATGGCGACCGGCGGTTCAGCGAACGTTTCGCAAAAACTGATGCGGATGCGGATCCTTTTTCAATTGATCGCGGTTGTCGTTTTGATGCTCGGATTGTTCATTTTCGGGCGTTGATAAGCGGTCTGGCGCATTCACCAAACCAGGGCGAGCGAGGATTACGAAATGGTTGTCTTGAACAAAATCTATACGAAGACGGGAGATGCAGGCACCACTGCTCTTGGAAACGGCGAACGCCGTCCCAAAAATGATCTTCGTATCGAAGCTTACGGGACGATCGATGAAACCAACGCCTGTGTTGGTCTCGTTCGTTTAGAGACGGCAAAAGTTCCCACGCTCGGTGATCTCGATTCCATGCTGGCCCGCATCCAGAACGATCTTTTCGATCTTGGTGCGGATCTCGCGACACCGGATACCGGCGAGGATCTCGGCTATGAGCCATTGCGCATCGTGGCAAGCCAGGTTGACCGGATCGAAGGTGAGATCGATACGTTGAATGGGGAACTAGAACCGCTCAAATCCTTTGTTTTACCCGGTGGTACGCCCGCGGCGGCCTATCTTCATCTCGCCCGTACTGTTTGCCGTCGTGCCGAACGCCTGATGGTGGCGCTTTCGCAGGTCGGCGACCATGAGGTGAGTGACTCTGCCACGAAATACGTGAACCGCCTGTCTGATTTCTTCTTTGTTGCAAGCCGCTACGCCAATCAGAAAGCTGATGGTGACGTTTTGTGGGTGCCGGGAAAAAACCGCTGATCCTGCAAAACCAGAGGTTCAACGCTTGTGGTTGTTCGTTGCCTTGTTTTCTGTTTCGGAGGCAACCAATCCGTAGGGTTTGACAAGCTTCCAAATGTGGTCGGGAACCATTGTTTTGATCCGGCGCGGCGCCTTCGCCCGCAGATGGAGGACGGCTTCGATGGCCTTCATCTCAACGCGCGTTCTTGCAAATTCCAAACCGCGGGGTCCGAAACGCGGTTGCAGAAAGGAAATGATTGGTCTCAACCAGTCTGGCATCGCCCGAATGGGTAATCCGCCTGCGGACCGCTCGACATTTTTCTTGAAGCCTTCGACTGCGGATTTCCGATTTCCCTTGCTGTCAAGCGGCTTGAAGACAAGCGCGTCGCCGAGCCCTTCAACCATCTCTTCACCGCGGCCGTTTCTGACAATGAGCCACTGGTCTCCGCTTCCGGCCATATAGCCAACGGTAATGTCGGCGAGTGCGTTGACGTAGTCGACGCATGTCTGACAGGTGAGGGGGAAAAAGGATTGGGGGAGTTTTGAGATCGGGAGCTGCAGGAAAGGGATGAAGCGTTGAGTCCCGTCCTTGAAACGGAGTTCAACCCGATAGTCCGCCCTGAATTCGAGATATGTAATGTCGTCCGGAGTATCGCTCAGGAGGTTTAAGAACGTCCAGAAGTTCTCAGTTGTCGTATTGTCCGAACAGGGTGTGCCGATCACGTAAAGACGCTCGAATCCGAGCTCGGATTCGAGTGCGCGTAACGCATGGATTTGGCAAGGGATGCCAATCACCGCGAGGCGTTTATATCCAGCCGACCGCGCTGGACCCAACAATGATAAAAGCGGAGCAAAGCCCATCCGCATACCGCGGCACTCTGAAAGGGCATCAGGATCGGTTACAATCACAGGAACCGGTTTCCAACGGTCCTTCTTCGACGGCATGGTGGTGAGGACCGCATCGACTTTTCCCCGGCGCAGCAAATCCTCGGCAAGATGGGTCGTTATTCCGGTCCACTGGGCTCCCCTCTTGGGAGCAGCCAAACGAGCCCGCATCATCTGCCGGTAAACCCCGAAGTGAGTTTCATCTCTCCGGCCGTCTTCCCGAGGGCGACCGTGCGTTAGTGTTTCAAGCAGCGGGTAATTTGGATTGAGAAACTGGCAGGCCCGTCCACAGGCCTTCGCGTCTTCCGTCCGCGATAGCCCACAATCAGTGCACAACGCCCGTGGTTTTGCATCCGCCAGGGGAGGGGTAATGACGGGCTTCTTGTTGGCGATCACCGGATGTGGCGCATTCATGAGCATTATCCTCGCGGTCTTTCACGCGTGCGGCAATTGAGGATACTACCAAGCCGGGACAAAGGATAACGCGAAAAAAGGGCGTCAGTTTGATGCCGCTCATTGCCAAGGTCGGTCAGTCAGTCGGTGCTCATCGCCAAAACCCGGCTGATTTCTTTCAGCGACCGACCAGATTGGCTGTGCCACTCATTGAACGCCTCTTGAACCTTCTTCATGGCGCCTTTGGATGTTGCGGGCTTGTCGATTACCCCCTCTACGATTAATCGCGCAGTCACGTCGCGAGATAACATAAAACTGTCGAGCCCCATGAAACGGCAGAAGAACTGAGCGGTTGAGCCACCGAGCCTGGCGCCGCGCTTTTTGAGCGCTTCAAGAAGCTCCACATATGCACTGCTCGGAAAGCTCGTGAAGTAGATGGCCGCGCTGCCGTGGCTTTCGGCAATCTCTGAAATAAATCGGGCGTTCTCCTGAACGGCGTGGATCTTTACGCCATTTCGCACAATGTCCTTGTTTGAGAGAAGCCGCTCGAAATCTTCATCGTTCAGGAAGGCGCAGCGCGCCACATGAAAGTTGTCAAATGCGGCTTCAAAACCTGGCCATTTCTTTTCGATGACTTTCCAGCTGAAACCTGCCTGAAAGATGCACTTCGTCATCATCGACAGCCAGCGATCGTCGGGGATTGCAAGTAGCTGGTCTTTTTCGAGCGGCGGTTCAAGCAGATCTTCGAGTGCTTCGGGGCCGCCTTTGCGGGATGCTGCCAACTCATAGATTTCGTCGAAAGGTCTCATCATCTTCTCTCGAATCAGCGATTTGCTCATTCAGCCAAGACATGTGCGTACGTTGTCGTCGACTGCGTAGTGTTACGAGGCCGTCCCGTTTGAGGGATAGCACCATGATCCCGGCCGGAAATTCGGCCTTTCCGCCGGGTTTTTTTGTTGCCTCAACTCGTCAAAATTTCCAAGGTCGCGCGACACGACGGTCAAGCGAGGTGCTTCCCATGCTCTATCTCACCATTGCGATTATTGCAGAAATTATCGGCTCGACCGCTCTTAAGGCGGCAAATGGCTTTACCAATCTTCTTCCTTCAGTCATCGGCTTTGCGGGTTTCGGTGTCGCGCTTTTTTTCTTCGGACTTGCGATCAAGACCATTCCGCTCGGTATCGCTTATGCGATTTGGTCGGGTATCGGAATCGCTTCTCTCACGATCATCGGCTTGTTCATCTTCAAACAATCGGTCGACCTTCCGGGGCTTGTTGGAATTTGCTTGATTATCGCCGGTGTCTTGGTCATCAATACGCTCTCAAGTTCTGTACACTAGTGAACAGTGGTCTCCTGATGGTGAGGAAGGGGAGGGAAAATGAGCGTGAATACGGCAGATGTGATCGTGATTGGAGCGGGGGTGATTGGAGCAGCCACCGCGTTTGAACTCGCAAAGCTCGGTTACAAGACGCTGAGCGTGGATCGTAACACCCAGGCCGGTCACGGATCGACTGCTGGTTCCTGCGCCATCATCCGCATGCATTATTCGACGTTTGACGGGACTGCATTCGCCTGGGAGGGCTATCACTACTGGCGCGATTGGCGCGAATACCTGGAACTCACCGGCGATGTCGATCTCGCGACGTTCCGGGAAACCGGTTGCCTTGTCATGAAGACGGAGCAAAACGGGTACCTGGAAAAGCATATGCACTATTCCGCCGAACTCGATTGCCCTTTTGAGGAATGGGATAGCGGCAAAATCACGGAGCGATTACCGATCTACAGTCTTGAGAGTTTTCATCCTGCAAAGGCGAAAGACGATCCGGATTTTGGAAAACCTAATGGTTCTGCCGTTCGTGGAGGGGTTTTTTGGCCCAATGGCGGTTACGTTACGGATCCGGCCCTATCTGCTCAAAACCTTGCCGATGCAGCACGCGGAAAGGGCGCGAACTTCCGGCTTGGGGAAACGGTTAGCGAGATCCTGCAGGCGGGCGGCCGCGTAAAAGGCGTTAAACTTGCAAGCGGTGATGAATTGCATGCACCGGTGGTTATCAATGTTGGGGGGCCGGCGTCCTCGTTGATTAACGAGATGGCTGGCGTGCTTGATGATATGACCATTTCGACCCGGCCGCTTCGCCAGGAGGTCGTGCACGTTCCTGCCCCTGAAGGTTTTAACTTCGAGACGGAGGGGATGGTTGTCTCAGACAGTGATATCGCTGTCTATTGCCGCCCGGAACACGGCAACAACATTCTGGTCGGCAGTGAGGATCCGCCCTGTGACACGCATCAGTGGGTTGCGACGGACACCGATTATGACCGGAGCTTCACTGATCAGTGGACGGTTCAGGCAATGCGCTATGGTCAACGTGTCCCGAGCCTCGGTATTCCGCAGCAATCGCGCGGCGTCGTCGATCTTTATGATGCTTCGACCGATTGGATTCCGATCTACGACCGGTCAAGTTTACCGGGCTTTTACATGGCGTGTGGGACGAGTGGTAACCAGTACAAGAATGCGCCGATTGCGGGCAAAATGATGGCGGGGATTGTCCAATATTGCGAGGACGGGGCTGACCATGACACGTCACCCCTTGCCTTCCAAATGCCTTACATAGACCGCACAATCGATACAGGCTTTTATTCGCGCAAACGTCCGATCAATGAGGAATCGAGTTTCTCGGTTCTCGGTTAAACGCTCGGTTTAAGCTGCGAAAAAAGATGGCAGATGCTCGGTAAGGCGCGGTCCGAGGCGTAAGGGTTCAATCGCATTGGCAAGGCCCGTATCATCGTCGACCTCCACTGCGACGCCACAGAGTGTCGCTGGCCCTTGGGCTGCTTCCATACGCTCGCCCGGTAGTTTGGTCAGGAAGCGCTGGAGCGGTGGCTCTTTCCCCATGCCAATGGAGCTGTCGTAGTCTCCGGTCATGCCGACGTCGGAGATGTAAGCGGTGCCGCCATTGAGAATCTGATGGTCGGCTGTTGGAACGTGGGTATGTGTCCCAACCACCAGCGATACGCGACTGTCGGTGAAGTGCCCCATGGACACTTTTTCTGACGTTGCCTCAGCATGGAAATCGATCACGATGGCGTCTGCCTGTTCACCAAGTGGACACGCGGCCAAAGCGTCGTTGACGGTCCGAAAGGGATCGTCAAGCGTCGGATGCATGAAGAGATGGCCCATCACGTTCATAACCATGACCCGCGCTCCGTTGCGCGCTGCAAAAAGCCCCGATCCACGCCCCGGTGTGCCAGTGGGGAAATTCGCCGGACGCAGAAAATTATCGTAGCGCGAACAGAATTCGAGAGCTTCGCGCTGATCCCAAACATGGTTTCCGGTTGTCACAACATCCACACCGCAATTGAGGAAGAATGTGTGGATGTCTTCCGTTATGCCAAAACCGCCCGCCGCATTCTCGCCGTTCAGTATGACGAGATCTATTGCATGATCAGCAACGAGGCCGGGTAACCGCTCTTCCACGATCGTACGACCGGACCGTCCTACTACATCACCGATGAACAAGAGCCGCATCAGCCGTTACCTTCTCAATCGTCGTTAGCGGGTCCGGAGTGAGATCGCCGTTCCGGCTTTATCGGCCCCTCATGGGTTACAATCAGATCAAGCCGCCAGTCGTGGGGCTCTTGAGGCACCAATGGCACCTCCTGCAAGGCGAACGCAAGGCCCGCCTTAAAGGGTGGTTTGCCGCGGGCAGCAAGTGCATCAATGGCTCGGTCATAAAAACCGGCGCCATATCCGATCCTGCCTCCGTATGTATCGAATACACTTAATGGGATGAGCATCACATCGGGATCAACCCGTGCTGCGTTCGGAGAGGGACCCTTTGTGCCAAATCCTGCATCAATGAGGTCTGCGTCGTTGAGATATTCGCGAAACTCGAGCGTGGTACGGTTCAAAACAACGGGAAGAGCAAGGCGGGCGCCGCGGTCGCGCAGTGCATGCATAACAGGACGTGGGTCGATTTCACTATTGATCGGCCAGAACCCCGAAACCGTCTTGCCTGAGACCGGCCCGGCAGCATCCTCTATTGCATCGGCAAACCCTGCAAGGTCATCGCTGCATTTCTCACGATATGGTCGGCGCAGTTGATCGCGAGCTGTCAGGGTGCGAACCCGCAATTCCGTTTTGAGCGCCCGTATGTCCTGATGATTGTTTCCAGGGTTTTCCATATCGGATCGATCTTATGCCGGGAAATTGTAATCGTGGCTCAATCTGGTCGTGTTTTGGGTCAGATCTACGCTAAACGATCCATGCGGATTGCAGATAAGAGGGAGCCGCGGCGACCGTCGGATTTTTTTCGATCCCGAGAACCTACAAAGTAGGTGGGCGCCGTGATGCCAAGACCCACGAGCCTAGGCAGTGACAGCTCCCGTTCGGATCGGTAAGGCCCCGGGGATTGAGTAATCCTGACGCGAAGCGCAGCTCCCGGTCATCATATAGGGGCAATTCTGACCGGGCACCATAGGGTTGCGGCAAACTTCAGTGCGTTTGCGGCGCTGTTGTGTTGAGAAAGACTCATTTGAAGCTCGGGCCGGAGGCCTGTTATCCCAAGGCGGAGGTTCCCGATGAGCGCAGAGCAACATCTTGTTTGAGTTTTTCCGCCATGGTGTCAATGCGTTCGACAACTTCCGAAAGGGCACCGGAAAGGGTTTCTTCGGTTGACTGATATCGTTCGATTAAGGCTTTGCGGTTTTCCTTCAAAGACGCGACTTCCGCTTCAAGCGCCCGGTTTTGCCGTTCCATTTCGCTGTGTTCGTCGGCGATCATGATACCCGCCATGATTGCAAGCCGGAGGTCACCAATCTCGCCGAAACCGCCCTTCAGATTCTGAATGGCTGAATCCAGTTTAACGGCAAGGGCACGCAAATGCTCGTCCTGGCCTTCATCACAGGCCATGCGGTAAGTTTTCCCGTCTATTACTACGCTCACATGGGCCATGATCCGGCCTTTGCCCTACCTCTTCGAAGAATTCTTTTCTAACACAGTGCGAATTTGGTCCATTGCCGTGACCAGCCGACGGGATACTTCCTTGTTCGCATCTTCCAGCCGCGCCGCCTTTGCTTCGACTTTATCGAGCGATTGGGCGAGGCGGGATCTATCAAGCATCATGTTGGACATTTCGCCGTCAAGCGATTTCAACCGTTGGCGGTCGTCTAGGTGGCCGTCGATCGCATCCTCCAGCTTATCAAGGGATGCGACCAGCGCATGCAGCACGTCCTTCAGCGTCTTCTTGTTTTTTTCAGAACCCGCCAATTCCATGTGTTGGACCACGCTCCCCCTTCGGCCACCCGCATTTTCGCCTTACCCGGGAGCCATATTCAGTACAGAAATCTGACATCTAACCGCACTCATCGGCCACATTGTGGCTAATGCCTCATTTCCGCCGTTAACGATGCTGATTCAAACCGCAACCAGTACACCTTAACTGCGACCTAATTGCGCGGTCAATTCTCGTTCCTTACAAATAGTTTTAAATACCCACAATGTCAGACAGACCGGCGATTGACTCGACCCGTTCAGGTGCTATTTATGCGCCGCATTTGCGGTACCGGGAATGCGGGGCGAGGCTCATCAACATTGATTTGCGGGAAGAATGGCGAAACTATGCCAATTTTGACCGTGCTTTTCCCGCTTTCTTCTGGATCATCCTTCCGGGCGGACGCCGCAGCGTTTTCACGATCACGTTTCGTGATTTCCACAAACGGCAAACCGCCTGGCAGAGCAAATGGCTGATTTAGAGACAACGAAGCAAATGGCACA
>JBCDCZ010000034.1:0-23504 GCA_039180865.1 Pseudomonadota bacterium
CCTCCGCGGCGCTGCCGGTGCCGTAAAGGTAGTCCATGATCTGTTGTTTCGAGATCACCTGATTTTGTTTCAGAATAAAAAGTTCGGCGAGCGAAGCCTCCCGGCGGGGCACATCGATCGGTTTATCGTCCACGCTGAGTTGTCGGGTGAGGGGGTCGAACACGACGTTTCCGCAAACGAGCTGCTGCGAGACCGACGTGCTTGCACGCCGCAACAAGGCCCGAACGCGTGCCTGAAGTTCCGCCAACTCGAACGGCTTCGTCATATAGTCATCGGCGCCACGATCAAGACCGGCGACTTTGTCTTCAATGCTGTCGCGGGCGGTAAGGAGCAGGATCGGCAAATCGTTTTTGAGTTCGCGGACGTCTCGAAGCACATCAAGGCCGGAGCGGTCCGGCAGATTGATGTCCAGAATTACAAGGTCGACATCTTCCTGCTTGATAAAGTCCGTCGCCGTTGCCGCATCCGTTAATTGGTCGACCCCGTGTCCTTCATTGCGAAAGGCCCGCGCAATGCCGTCAGCAAGCATTGCGTTATCTTCAACCACCGCTATACGCACGATCTCCTCCCAAAAATCGAACTGAAAGGTTGATGAAAGCCTCGCCAGTTAATCACGAAGGCGGAAGCAGTGGCAACCGGATCGGCTTGCCGGGCATTCCCGTTTGATAGAATTGTTTCAAAGTCGCCCACCGAAGTGGGCGCTGCACCTTTTTTGGGAGGAGATGCAATGAAGAAGACTTTGCTTTCGTCTTTGACGAAAATCATTGGTGGTGCCGTCGCGGCAGCGCTCGTAGCTGCGCCCGCTTATGCTGCCGATTTTTCCGGCAAGACGATTGAATGGATCATTCCGTTCAAGGAAGGTGGCGGTAGCGATAAGTGGGCCCGCTTTTACGCTCCGCTTCTGTCTGAAGCTCTGCCTGGAAATCCAACAGTAGTTGTCAAAAACATTCCAGGTGCCGGTTCGACCAAGGGGGCGAACTGGTTTGCCGCCAATGCGAAACCGAATGGCAGTACCATCCTTGGCACATCCGGGTCGACGCAGTTTCCGTTCCTGCTCGGCGATCCGCGCGTAAAGTTCGATTACGCTGACTGGAATGTCGTTCTTGCAACGGCTACCGGCGGTGTTGCTTACCTGCCGCCTGATCTTGCAGAGCGCTGGAAAAAAGATCCGAAGGACGTCATTGAAAACGTGAACTTCATCTACGGCTCTCAGGGCGCTACCCGCCTTGACCTCGTGCCGCTTCTTGCCTGGGAAATGCTCGGCATGAAAGTAGAGCCGATCTTCGGCATCAAAGGACGCGGTGACGGCCGTTTGATGTTTGAACGCGGTGAAGCGAACATTGACTACCAGACATCGTCGGCATTTCTTTCCAAAGTCACACCTTTGGTCGATGATGGAAAAGCGGTTCCGATTATGACATGGGGCTCGCTCGACGCTGCCGGTAACATCGTCCGCGATCCGACCTTCCCGGATATTCCCACTTTCAAGGAAGTTTTCACCGAGATTAAAGGTGAAGCACCATCAGGGGCAGCATGGGATGCTTGGAAAGCCTTCTTTGTTGCAGGTTTCCCGGCACAGAAGATGGTGTTCCTTCCGAATGGGACGGAGCAGGACATCATCGATGCCTACACAAAAGCTTTCCAGGCTGTGATTGCTCGTCCGGATTTCTCGGAAATTTCCAAGAAGCGTCTGGGTGTTTACCCGCAATCCACTGGTGAGGCTGCAAAAGTCAAACTCAGCCAGGGCACTGTTGTCGATGACGGTGCGAAAGACTGGATCAAGAACTGGCTCAAGGAACGCTACGGCGTTGAACTCTAATAAGAGCAAGATCTAAGAATGCCGGGTGTCAAACATCCGGCATTTTTTCTCCAGCCCGGACTTTGAATCATGGAAATTTTCTCAACCGTCGCCCCGGCGCTCGGAGAGGCGTTCAGTCTCATCCTGACGCCTTCTGCAATCTTTTACCTGATACTCGGCGTTGTTCTCGGCCTTTCGGTTGGTGTGTTTCCAGGCCTCGGCGGAATTGCAGGTCTTTCGCTGGTCCTTCCGTTTCTGTTCGGCATGGACCCGGTTTCAGGCCTTTCTTTGATGGTCGGCCTCGTCGCAGTCATCCCGACATCGGATACATTCGCATCGGTAATGCTCGGGATACCCGGATCCTCGGCGTCGCAGGCGACGGTTCTTGATGGTTTTCCTTTATCAAAACGCGGCCAGGCGGCCCGCGCTTTAGCTGCAGCTTTTATTTCATCTCTCTTTGGCGGGCTCTTTGGCGCCGTTATTTTGACGTTCTTTATTCTGATCGCCCGGCCGCTCGTGCTCGCATTCGGAATTCCCGAGCTCCTCCTCCTCACCATTCTTGGTTTTTCCATGGTGGGAGTTCTTGCGGGCAGTAGCTTGTTGAAAGGGTTTGTCGCTGTCGCCCTCGGCATGATCGTCGGAGCGATCGGCGAGGCGCCCGCGCAAGGCTCGCCACGCCTCGATTTCGGGTCATGGTATTTGCAGGACGGTTTCAGTCTTGTGATTGTGGGGCTCGGCATCTTCGCAATCCCGGAAATCATTTCGCTTCTGCGACAGGATCGCGCCATCTCTAAGGAAGCCAAGCTCGGCGCTGGATGGATCGATGGTATTCGGGATTGGTGGCAGAATATATGGTTGTCGATCCGGTGTTCTTCGCTTGGCGTGATTGTCGGGGTTATTCCGGGTCTTGGAGGATCGGTTGTCGATTGGATCGCCTACGGCCATACGATCCAGACCTCGAAAGATCGCGAAAGCTTCGGCAAAGGCAACATACGTGGTGTGATTGGCCCGGAATCCTCGAACAACGCGAAAGAGGGTGGGGGGCTCGTTCCGACCCTTCTCTTCGGTATTCCGGGCTCCGGCTCCATGGCCGTCTTTATCGGCGGGATGATCTTGCTTGGCTATGAGGCCGGACCGCAGATGATCCAGAATGATCTGCCGATCACTTACACAATCGTATGGTCTCTTGCGCTCGCCAATGTTGTAGGCGCTGGTCTCTGTATCTTCCTGTCCGGTGGGATTGCGCGCCTTACCACGATCCGATTCCCGCTACTTGTGCCCTTCCTTTTCATGATGATTTCGTTTGCTGCCTTCCAGTCGAAGCAATCGCTCTGGGACATAACGGCTCTGGTCCTGGTCGGCCTTCTCGGAATTTTCATGCGACGGTTTGATTGGTCGCGACCGGCTTTCCTGATTGGTTTCGTGCTGGCGGATCAGGCGGAAGTTTACACGTATCAGGTGACTCAGATCGCCCGCGCAAAGATGCGCACCGGCGGTGTCGAGGGTCTCTTGAGCTACCTCTTTTCGCCGGTTGGTCTGGTATTGATTGCAGTGATCGTCGTTTCTGTCTGGCTCGGCGCCCGTCAATCCGGCGTGCTTCACAAGCGCGAGGGTCCGACCAAAGCACAAACCAAAACCGGTCCCCTTCTTTTCACGATCGGTGTCACGGCATTCCTGCTGATTGCCTTTATTGATGCAATGGGCGTCAACATCATGATCGACAAGGTTTTCCCGGCAACCGTATCCGGTTTCGGCCTTCTCGCCTGCTTGCTTTTATTGTGGCAAATGCGGCGGCAACCAGCAGACCATTCGCTCTTCACGGATAATGAAATTACCGGCGAGGACGCGACGGCCAGCCAGTCGCTCTGGCCGTCACTCGGCTGGTTCGTCTCGCTTCTGGCTCTCACAGCCACCTTCGGCTTTGTGATTGCCCTTGCGATCTTTTTCGTCCTGTTCCTCGCGTTCAGGGCGCGGGTGAGGCCACTTCAGATCCTCCTCATGATGGCAGGCGGCATATCCTTCCTGCTCGTCATGGGCGCGGTGCTCAATCGATCATTCCCGCCGGGATTATTGCAGAGCGCTGTTGAATTGCCCTGGCCTTTGTCGGGTCTTTAGTCTCGGCTCAATCCAAATGCAGGCAAACCTTCAGATTCGGCCTCGAACTCGCAGGAAGGTTTCGCCCGCCTCGGTCACTTCAACATAAGTTGCGCCGGCTTCCCGGCGTTTTGCAACGAATCCATGGTCGACGGCATCTTCCCAAATGGAAAGGCGAGGGCAGGAGGTGCGCCACGCATCCATAACATGGTCATAGGGCTTCGGTTCCTTGGCGATCCATTCCACGAGATCGAGAACCAGTGATTCGTTTTCAAGTTTTTTCGTCATCGTTCGCCTCCTTCAGCTGTGCCAGGCGAGCCAGAAAAAATTGATGGCTCCAAGGACGGTCAAAATATCAAGATAATCCGCATGCCGTTCATTGGTCATGCGCCGCAATAGCGTCCGTCCAATCCAGTTGCCGGGAATGGTCATCAGACCGACCAAAAGGCCCAAGGCCAAATATCCATTGCCCAGAAGATCGGTGCTCCCGAAAACGCCAACACGGATAACGTTTGTTACAAGGGCAATCATTGCAAGCGTTGCGACGAACGCTTCCTTGGTCAAGCCATAGCCCAGCATGAACGGCAGAAGCAGCATGCCGGGGCCAATCGACGCCCCCGAAAAACCGCCATAAACGGCGCCGATCCCTGCAAGATGGCGCTTCCGCGCTCTCACGGAGCGGGCTTTCGCCCATCGCCGAATGGGAATGGAAACAAGAATAACGCAGCCGAGAAAGACAGCAATGAAGGTGGATGACAAGTCACCGTATAGGAACGCAACTGCGAGGAGACATGGCACGCCAGTTAAGCAGATGGTGAAAAAGACCGTCCAGTTAACCTCGGGCAAATTAAGAAGTGCGCGCGTCGAGTGGGAAATCAGAAGCGCGACACTCATGACGGGAACGACGGGCTTCACGCCAATAAGCGGGGCCAGTGCTGCAGCGAGCAGAAAGCCTCCGGCAACGCCTGTCGCTCCGTGAATCGCAGAGGTCACGACGGAAAGAAGCATGATCACGACGAGCGTGGGTACCCCAATCTCAAAGATGACTTCGACGGCGAAAAGGTCGGTCATCAATCGTCATCCTCTTCTTCATCCTCAAAGAGAATTCTGAGACGCGCTTTATGGGCTTCATGAATGTGGAGGCGTGCGGCTTTTTCAGCACTCTCGGGATCGCGCGCAGCGATTGCCTCGATGATGGCTCGGTGTTCTTCGACGGCTTTTTGTTGGCGCTCCGGCAGACTCAAAGTCGTGCGGCCAAGAAGCGCCATGGAGGTCGAAAGACCGTCCAGCATCTGCATGAGATAGCGATTGTGGGCGCCGAGATAGAGAGCGCGGTGGAAATTCTTGTTGAGCCGGGCTGCTTCGCGGCCATCGCCGGTTCCGTCGCCATGCGTCGCTTCCTGTTCGGAGACCATGGCAAACAACGTTTCTATTTCAGCATCCGATGCATGACGGGAGGCGAGGCCCGCTGCAGTCCCTTCAAGCACTTCGCGCATGAGATAAAGTTCGGTAACGGCGCGATGGTCGAGCTTTCTGACGACCATCCCCTTGTGCGGTTGATGGATGACCAATCCCTCGGTCTCAAGACGACGCAGTGCTTCGCGAACGGGCGTCCGGGAGAGTTGGAATTCCTCTGCAATTGCAGCCTCGCGCAACCGCTCACCGGGCTTCACCTCGCCGTCCGAAATGCGCTTGTGAAGGACCTTATATACGATATCAGCGGTGAGGGGTGCCTTGGTCATATCTGCGCGGTCCGCATTTGATCAGAACTGGTAACGCCGCAAACCACCATCGACGGGTATCACGGTGCCAGTAATGTATTGCGCTTGTACCGAACAGAGAAACACAACAAGTGCTGCGAGATCTTCCGGTTCGCCATAGCGCCCCATCGGGATTTCTTTCTGGGCGTGTTCCTCCCGGTAGTCCGGCGCATAATTCCGTCTCACCTGATCAGACATAATGCGTCCCGGCGGCACGCAATTCACTGTGATGCCATAGCCACCGACTTCGCGGGAAAGTCCTTTCGACCAGGAATGCATGGCGGCCTTGGCGCAGAATGCCCCGTTTACATTGTCGGGTTCGGACTTGCCGGTGATGTTGACGATGCGTCCCCATCCATTCTTTTGCATTGAAGGAAGAAGACGATGGGCGATTTGGCGCTGACGGGTAAAATTGAGCGTGATCGCTTCATCCCATTGCGCTTCGGTCGCGTCTTTGCCGAACGGGCGTGATCCACCGGCATTGTTGACAAGAATATCGGTCCCGCCGAGACTTTCCTCGATACCTTGACCAATCTTGTCGGCGGCATCTTCGCTCATCAGGTCTTGAACGATTATGCTTGGCTCTTTGCCGCCATCGGTCATGATATCCGCCTTTGCGTTCGCAAGCGTCTCTGCATTGCGGCCAACCAAGCAGAGATGGGCGCCTTCCGCAGCGAGCATCCGTCCGATTGCGCGTCCGATCCCCGCATTCCCGCCTGTGACGACTGCTTTTTTTCCTTCGAGTCCGAAGTTCATACGCTTTGGCTCCCAATTTTTTGTGATGGTTCAATTCGGCGGTTGATTGCGTCAAATTAACATTGTATCCAATTGAATGCAATTTATCTGACGCATAGCTGCGATGTGGAATTGTTCTGATGGACAAGAGTTTTGACGTCTTGGTTGCCGGAGGTGGGAACGCCGCACTGTGTGCCGCGATTTCAGCGCGAAAGGCGGGCGCAAGCGTCTGCGTAATTGAGGCTGCCCCCAAGGCGTGGCGCGGAGGAAACACCCGCCATACGCGCAATATGCGTGTCGCCCATGACGAGGGAAACGGGATCCTCACAGGACCCTATCCGGTTGACGAATATCATCAGGATCTGATGCGGGTCACGAAAGGAAACACGAACCTGGAACTCGCAGCCCTTACGCTGGAGAAGTCGAAGGAGCTTTGGGGTTTCATGAGCGAGCAGGGTGTACGTTTTCAGCCCTCACTTGGCGGCACGCTCTCGCTTGGCCGCACAAATGCATTCTTTCTTGGCGGCGGGCGGTCAATGCTCAATGCGCTTTACCGCACCGCTGAAGATGAAGGTGTTGAGATCGCCTACGAAACGCGCCTCGCCGATATGGAGATTGAGGACGGCTTCTTTGTATCCGCAGAAGTCGAGAAGGGCTGGGAGGGTGGCACACCCGAAAAAAAAACAATTTCCGCTCGCACATTCGTGGCAGCATCCGGCGGTTTTGAGGCCAATATCGAATGGCTAAAGAAAGCCTGGGGTCCGGCCGCTGAGAACTTTCGAATCCGCGGAACGCCCTATAACAAAGGATCGGTTCTGCGCCTCTTGATCGACTGCGGCGTCCAGTCGGTCGGCGATCCGAAACAGTGTCATGCGGTAGCCGTCGACGGGCGCGCACCGCAATTCGATGGCGGAATCGTCACCCGCCTCGATTGCGTTCCCTTCGGCATTGTCCTCAACCAGAATGCGGAGCGTTTTTATGATGAAGGCGAAGATTTCTGGCCAAAGCGCTACGCGATCTGGGGGCGCCTTGTGGCGGCCGAGCCCGATCAGATCGGCCATGTGATCATCGATTCAAAATCTATCAAACTCTTCATGCCGTCGGTCTTCCCACCTGAGAAAGCGGACACAATTGAAGAGCTTGCCGGGAAGATCGGGCTTGACCCGGCCAAGATGGCTGACACGATCAATATGTTTAACGCCGCATGCAAGCCCGGCAATTTCGATCATACAATCCATGACGATTGCACGACCGAGGGACTTTCACCGTCAAAATCGCATTGGGCGCGGCCGATCGATGTGCCGCCTTATTATGCCTACACGTTACGGCCCGGCATCACCTTCACCTATCTCGGCGTCAAGGTGAATGCCGACGCCAGAATGATTTTGGACAATGGAACGGCTAGCCCGAACATGTTCGCGGCGGGTGAAATTATGGCGGGGAATGTGTTGGGCGAGGGCTATCTCGCAGGTATCGGCATGACGATCGGTAGCGTCTTCGGACGGATCGCAGGAGAGGAGGCAGCGCGCTATGTCCGCAACTGAATTCACTGAAAGCGGCGCGTCGGATTTTAACCTTGCCGATCTCGTCACGAAGAACCAGCAGGAGGTCATCCGGCAGATGCAGATCTGCAATGCCTGCCGGTATTGCGAAGGGCTTTGCGCGGTCTTTCCGGCGATGGAATTGCGCCGCGACTTCACAGGCGGTGACGCGGATTATCTTGCTAATCTCTGTCACAATTGCGGTGCTTGCTACTACGATTGTCAGTACGCACCACCCCACGAATTCGGCGTCAATGTACCCGTAGCGCTCGCCAATCTTCGAGAAGAGACCTATGCGCGTCATGCGTGGCCATCGGGCAGTCAACGTTTCTTCGAACAAAACGGGCTCTGGGTAGCACTCACATCGGCTCTCGGGGTCGCTCTGTTCATCGCGGGCTTCGCTGCGTTCGCCGCTCCGGGCGCCTTGTTCGCGACCGGGACGGAACCGGGCGCCTTTTATCGAATCATGCCTCATAATGCGATGGTTGTGATCTTCGGGGGTGTTTTCCTCTATGCGATTTACGCGATCATTATGAGCGCGCGCAGTCTCTGGTCGGCGCCCGGAAAACTCGAGAGTGTCAGCCTAAGGAGCGTCCTGACTGCGATCCATGATGCATGCACTTTGCGTTATCTGGATGGTGGCGGCATGGGCTGTATGGATGAAAACGAGCGCCCATCCGATGCGCGCCGGCTCTACCACCACATGACGTTTTACGGCTTTTTGTTGTGCTTTGCCGCGACAAGCGCCGGAACGATCATGCATTATTTTATGACTTGGGAGGCGCCGTATCCCTGGTGGTCGCCCCCGGTCATACTCGGGACTCTCGGCGGTATCGGCTTGATTGTCGGTCCCTTCGGCCTTTTGCAGATCGCGCAGCGCCGCGATCAACCAATCCGCCCGGACACTCAAACAGGCATGAGCGCTGCATTTCTCTGGATGCTCATTCTTGTCAGTGCGACAGGGCTGGCGCTTCTCGTCTTCCGGTCAACATCGGCGATGGGCCTTCTCCTCGCCGTTCATCTCGGTGTCGTCTTTGCCTTGTTCTTGAGCTTTCCGTACGGCAAATTCGTCCATGGGATACACCGGTTTATGGCGCTGGTGCGCCATGCCCACGAACAGAAAAACCACAATTGAGCAGAAGGCGTGAGGCTGGGTGAAGAACCGGCTTCGGCCTGCACTGGAAGCCGATCATGAAAGTCACAATCCTTGACGATTACTTCGACACGCTAAGGACATTGCCGTGTTTTGAGAAACTCGATGGTCATGATGTCACCGTTTGGACTGACCATGTTCAAGAGGTCGATGCGCTTGCCGAGCGTTTGAAAAAAACCGAGGCGCTGGTGCTGTTTCGTGAACGAACCAAGATTGAGGGCGCGCTATTGGATCGCCTTCCCAATTTGAAACTGATCTCCCAGCGCAGCGTCTATCCGCATGTCGATGTTGAGGCATGTACCAGAAACGGTGTTCTTCTTTGCTCCAACATGCATGCGGGCACGCCATCTTATGCAGCGGCGGAACTCACATTCGGTCTTATCCTCGCCGCTATGCGGGAGATCCCCCAGCAAATGGCAGCGCTTAAAGCGGGCACCTGGCAGATTGGGGTCGGATGGACACTGCGCGGAAAGGTGCTCGGTATCTGGAGTTATGGCCGCATCGGCGCTGCCGTTTCCGGTTATGCGAAAGCCTTCGGCATGGACGTGCAAGTCTGGGGCGGTGAAGAAAGCTGCGCCCAAGCGGTCTCGGATGGTTTCCGTGTTGCCGAGAACCGCGAAGCCTTCTTTGAGACAAGCGATGTTGTTTCTCTTCATGTGCGCTTGAAGCCCACAACCGTCGGTCTGGTGAAACAGGATGATCTCTCGCGGATGAAGCCGACGGCGCTTCTGGTCAATACGAGCAGGGCCGGCCTCATTGAAGAGGGTGCCCTTGTGAAAGCCCTCGAGACCGGCAGGCCCGGCATGGCCGCCGTTGATGTCTTTGAAAAAGAACCGGTTTTGAACGCGGATCATCCGCTTCTCAAAATGCCGAATGTCGTCGCAACGCCTCATATCGGTTACGTCACAAAAGACGAGTACGACCTTCAGTTTTCCGATATTTTCGATCAGATCGTCGCCTTCGACAAAGGCGCACCGATCAATGTGATCAATTCGCTTCCCTGAGAGTTCGGATAACGACCTCTGTGTAATCCTTGGTTCCAAGCGCGCCGCCAAGATCGCTTGTGCGTGTCGCCTCGCTGGAAAGGCACTGGGTCACAGCGTTCTTGATCCGCGTTCCTGCTTGGGCAAGTTCAGGTTTGCTGTAGCGCGCCGACAACCAGTCCAAGAGCATCGCGGCGGATAGGATGAGCGACGTTGGATTGGCGCAATCCTGTCCGGCAATATCGGGGGCGGAACCGTGCTGCGCCTGCGCCATTGCATGGTTGTCACCCTGATTGAGCGATCCGGCGAGGCCAAGGCCGCCGGAGAGCTCAGAAGCCAAGTCGGACAAAATATCGCCGAACATATTGGTGGTGACGATGACGCCGAAACGGTCCGGATGCCGAACCATATGGGCTGCTGCCGCGTCTACCAGGATTTCGTCGAACTCGAGGGTACTAAACTCTGATCTGACTTTCCTGACTTCTTCAAGAAAGAGTCCGTCGGAAACGCGCAGAACGTTCCCTTTGTGAACACATGTCACCTTCCGCCCGTCGCGTGCGGCAAGCTCGAAGGCAGCTCTGGCAATGCGGCTTGACCCTTTACGGGTGACCTTCCTGATCGCAAGGGCAAGATCTTCCGTCGGCATGATTTCGCCGGTGCCGACATGCATGGTGCGGTCGGCATAGAAGCCTTCGGTGTTCTCCCGCGCGACGATAAGATCGAAAGACGAAGCGACCGGCCTCGGCACGGCGTCATAGGTTTTGGCCGGGCGGATGTTGGCGTAAAGATCGAGCTTCTTTCGCAAAACACCGGACGGATTAAGGCCGCCTTCAGCGGTTGGCGGGTAATCCATATGGGAGACCGGACCAAGCACGATCCCGTCGGCCTGCCGGGCGCGTTCAATCGTTTCGTCGGAAATCGTGATCCCGTCATGGTCGAGTGCTCGAAAGCCGACATCTTCAAAGGTTATATCGAGCGAAAGGCTCGACGCCTCCAGAACCCGATGAGTGGCGCTCACGATTTCATCACTGATACCGTCACCGTTTAAGAATAAAATGCGCATCACCGATCCACTTCAATCAGCACGCTAAACCCGTCCGAGCCGCACGCTGATTGGCCAAGAGATGTTGACGGTCGTGCCGTCCGGCAAGAGGGTCTCAAGGTCATCAATAAAGGCGGTGATGATATCATTCGCGCCTTGTTTCTTCGCCTCTTTGACGGCCGACCATGTGGCTAGGTAATTCAAAAACGCTGCGCGATCCCATTGCCGTTCGATGGCAAGCGGCTTGATTTCGAGCGTATCGAAGGGAAAAGGAAGATCGCGATAGGCGTTCTCGACATGGGCACGGCCAGCCGGCCAAAAACGATGGATGTCTTTCCAATAGAAGTCGAGGATGCGCTCGCCGGCTCCGCCATCTGTCTCCATGACACCATAGGTGATGAGGGCAATTACCGCATTGTCCTTGGCAATCCGTCGGGCCTCCTTGTAGAACGCGGGGAGGTCCAGCCAGTGGGCAGCCTGGGCAACTGTGATCAGAGAAACAGACTTGTCTGAGAGGCCGGAACTTTCAGCGGGCGCTTCGTAATAGGTGATGTTGTCGGCAGGTTTTGCGTTCGCGATCTGATCGGCGCTAATGTCAGTCCCTGTCACCTTGTCCATGTGCCTGCCGAGAAGGTCCGTCAGTTGACCGGTTCCGCAGGCAACATCAAGCGCGTGATCGCGAGACGGAGCAATTGCGGCGAGTTCTGCCGCAAGTTCCTCCGGATAGGTCGGCCTCCCGGCGCTGTAAAGACTGCCGCCTTCCTGCCAGTGGCTTTTGTCGCTCTGCGCCATACGTCACTCCTTTGGCCAACTGCTTTCTGTGAACTTGCTTGCATGTATAGGCGCCATGCTTTCGCACTTTGCAAGTCTAATACGGGCGGTTTCAGATGGCATTCCAAGCCTGTGAATCCGCTCTGGCCAAAGTCCGGTTTCTCTTTCAGACTGCCCATAAGCAGGGCGGTCAATGAAGCGAATGCCTTGCTGTCGGAGCTTGGGAGGCGAAAAATGTCGAAAGCGCAGGTCATTCACAAGCTGGGTCCACCGGAAGCGATGCAATGGGAAGACTGGCATGTTCCGGACCTTGCACCTGGAGAGGTGCGACTACGCCATACTGCGGTCGGGGTGAATTTTGCTGACACCTATCACCGCGGTGGTATCTCCCATCCCTGGCCGGTCCCGCCATGTCCCGTCGTGATTGGTTTTGAAGGCGTTGGAATCGTTGAGGGAACCGCGGAGGACGTCACTGGTTTCTCAGTCGGCGACAAGGTTGCTTATGGAATCCCACCGCTTGGAAGCTATTCCGAAGTGAGAAACTATCCAGCAGACAAACTGCTGCATCTCCCGCCCAATCTCGATGACAAGACAGTGGCGGCCCTTCTTATGAAGGGTATGACCGCGCACTATCTTCTGCATAGGACCTATGCCGTCAAACCGGGTGACATGATCGTTGTTCATGCGGCTGCCGGAGGCATGGGACTGATCCTTTGCCAATGGGCGAAGGCTCTCGGCGCGACAATTGTCGGTACCGTCAGCACGGAGGAAAAGGCCGAAGTGGCGCGTGCCGCCGGCTGTCATCATCCAGTCGTGCGTTCAAAGCAGGACTTTGTCAAAGTCGTGCGCGATGTAACGGACGGGGAAGGGGCCGCCGTTGTCTATGAAGCCATCGGCAAAGACACGCTCCAGGCTTCGCTCGATAGTCTTCGCCTGATGGGCGTGTGCGCTGCTTACGGGCATGTTTCCGGCCCTCCGGATCCGGTCGACATCATTCAGGATCTCGGTCGGCGCGGCTCACTCTTCATTACGCGGCCCGCAATCATGCATTACGTAGCAAAGCGCTCGGATCTGGAATGGACTGCGCGTGATCTCTTCAAAGCAATCGGCGATGGCATTTTGGATTCAAACGTCAATTATGAATATCCGCTTGCGGAAGCGGTGAAGGCCCACCAAGCAATTGAAAGTGGAAAGACGCTGGGGGCGACGGTCCTTATTCCGTGAGATGATTGCCTTTTGAAATGGTCAGGAGACCGTGACCGGCGTCTGTTCTTTGGGTTCTGAAACAGCGAGTGGTGTCGATGGCGTGTGATTGGAGAGGGAGAAGATCCGGTCCGCCCGGCGTTTCATCTTTTCGTTGTCACCGACCACGATCATGGTGATGCCGAGTTCTCTGTTGAGATCGCCGAGCAATTGGTAGATCCCATCCGCCTCTTCGGGCGCAAGGCTTCCCGCTGGCTCATCGCAGAGCATAATTTGCGGTTCTTTCACGATAGCACGGGCAATTGCCACGCGTTGCTGCTGTTCTGGTGTAAGTTGCGAAGCACGCAAATGGGCGGCATCCGCGAGACCGACAAGCGTCAGTGCGTCTTCGGGGTCCATGGAACGAAGAATTTGATCACTAGCGCGAGCAACATTCTGCAATGCCGAGAAATGCGGGATGAGGTTGAAATAGGAGAAAATGACGCTCAAGTGATTTCGGCGAAATGCCGTCAAGTCACGTTTCGAGAATTTGCAAATGTCACGGCCTCGAAAACGAGCTTCACCAGCACTCGGTTCGTCAAAACCTGCGAGGATGGCAAGAAGGGTTGATTTTCCGCTTCCTGAAGGACCACGGAACAGGATCAGTTCTCCTTCGTCAATCGACAGAGTTACAGCATCAAGTGCCGTGAACTCACCCTCCGGTGTCGCGTACCGCTTTGAAATCTTGTCAATTTCAAGAACTGGAGCTGTCATTCAACTTCTCTGCCGTTTCAACCTGCCTATCGCATGTTGCCTTAGTAACTTTGACTTTTGTCAAAGTTTCTATACGAACGATCCCTGACCCGACCTTGTATGACCATACTGTTTTCGGAGATCTAAAGGTCGCTTTCGGCGAGATCCCTGAGCGCCAGCGGTTTGAGTACGTGTACTTTCTGCGCCGTTGGCAACTCGATTATTCCTTTCTTGCGGAGGACGGTCAGGGTGCGGCTTACCGTTTCAATCGTCAGGCCCAGAAAATCTGCTATATCCGCACGTTTCATGGGCAGAGCAAAGCTGTTTGCGTCCTCGCGCTCAGCGCTCTGCCGGTCGAGAAGAGTGATCAAAAACGATGCAATCTTTTCCATGGCCGATTTTCGCCCGAGCATCAAAAAGTGCTCCTGCATGCTGTTCACTTCAGCAGCTGCCGTACGCAGAAGATGAGCGCAAAATGCGGGATCGCTCTCCATTGCACCGCTGAATGCATTCTTGCGGAAGACCCGGACTTTGACCGGTGCCACGGCATCGCAGTCGCTGTGATAAAATTCATCATGCGAGAGGCCGATCATATCGCCTGGATAACCAAAGCTTAGAACCTGGCGACGGCCATCGACGAGCATTTTGGAAGAGCGGACAACGCCTTCCAGGATCTCATAGATGAACTCCGCATTGTCGCCTTCATGAAAGACTGTTTTGCCGGCACCGAATGTATGGACATGTGAGGCGGTGCCGGAAAATTCATCGGCTGCGGCGGCTAAATCGAACCGCGTCGCTCCGTTGTGAAATTGAACCGGTGACGTAACATACATGGCCCTGCTCCCCGCTTGCTTGCTCTTCACATGTCCGTGATTGAAACGCGTCCCGGTAACCGCCGTATAATCGTCATGTAACGAATTGTATTTTTGTGTCTGGTTGCGCGTACACAGGGCGCGCGGTATAGTTTTTACAAATGAGCGAGGGGACGCCCAGGCCGGGTTTATTGTGTTCCTGCGCGACGTTCGGGGAAACGGGGTCGAGAGGCCACGCACAACGCAAATGGACCATTCATGCCGGGAATGCATATTGGTTGTTGATGATGACGACAAGGTTCGGCGTCTCCTGAGAAATTGTTTCGAATCAGAAGGTTATGGAGTTTTTGAGGCTGGCAATGGTGCTGAGATGTGGTCCGTTGTCGAGACGCAATCGCTCGATCTCATCACACTCGATCTCAATCTTGGCGGTGAAAACGGACTGACCCTGGCGGCAGATCTGCGTACCCGATTTGATATCCCGATCATCATTGTCACGGGTAAAGGTGATGTCATCGATAAAGTCGTCGGTTTGGAAATGGGTGCTGACGATTACATTTCGAAACCGTTTCATGTTCGCGAGGTGCTCGCCCGCGCCCGGTCCGTGATTCGGCGGACGCGACCGCGCGCTGAAGGGATCGTTATACGGGCTGCCGCGGGTCATCAGGAAGCGTCAACTGAACCAACTACAGCCAAGAGTAAGCTTCTTTGCTTTGATGGTTGGAGAACCGACCCGGAACGCTTTGAATTGGTCGATCCGCACGGTAATACGTGCGCCTTGACGACCGCTGATTTCAGGCTTTTGATGGTCCTTTTGGAAAATCCGAAGCGTGTTTTATCCCGCGATCGCATTATGGACGAGCTAAAGGGCGGTGATTGGACCCCACTCGACCGCACCATCGACAACCAGATCGCACGTTTGCGAAAGAAAATCGAAGTCGATCCCGCAAATCCGCGTCTGATCAAGACGGTTCGCGGTATCGGATACCTCTTCGCCGCAGACGTTAGCAAGGAAGCAGCCTGCGTCTGATTGACGAGACGTGCTTCGAACTCGAGCTTTGGTCTCACCGATTCATTCAATGGTTTTAATATTAGGATTCTGAGGTGCTGTTTTCGGCTTCAAGCGTCGGTTGGCCGAGGGCTTGTCGGATCATGCGCGCGAGGGCGTCTTGTTTGTATGGCTTTCTTAAAAGCGCGACATCATGAGCATCGAGACGCTCATGATTGATGAGGTCTTCCGCGTAGCCGGAGGTCATGAGGATCTTGATTTCCGGGTGTTCGGCCCGGATGCGGCGCACGAGATCATAGCCGGAGAGGTCTCCGGGCATAATGAGATCTGTAAAGACGAGATCGATGGGGATGTCGCTTTCAAGGACGGCGAGCGCCTCTATGCCGTTGTTCGCGGTAAGCGGTTCGTAGTTCAGGGCCTTAAGACGTTGAACGGTGATCGCCTGGACCTTATGGTCGTCCTCCACGACAAGAATGGTCTCACCCGAGCCTTCCGGCATGGCCGTAACCTGCAATCCAGCCCGCGCTAGGTCATCTTCGACGGCGTCTTCGTCGTAGTGGCGGGGAAGATAAATGTTGATCGTGGTCCCGAGACCCGGTTCGCTATAAAGCGACATGTAACCCCCGGATTGTTTGGCGAAACCGAAGACCATCGAAAGCCCGAGACCTGTGCCTTTCCCGGTTTCCTTTGTCGTAAAAAAGGGGTCGCAGGCCTTGTCGAGGACGTCGCGGGTCATTCCATAACCGGTATCCGACACGCTGATCCGCACGAAGGAATCGCCCATCACGTCGTCGGGCTGTTCGTCATCACCGTTGCTGGCGGTATAATTGTGCGTTTCGATAACGAGGCGGCCACCGGACGGCATGGCATCACGTGCGTTCAGCGAGAGGTTTAACAGTGCGCTTTCGACCTGACCCGGATCAACGCGGGTCGACCACAGATCACGGTCGAGCACAGAACGATATTCGATAGTTTCGCCAAGCACGCGCGAAAACATGATGGAAAGACTGTCCACGAGCGCGTTGAGATCGACCACTTTGGGCGAAAGGGGTGACCGGCGTGCGAAGGCAAGAAGCCGATTGGTCAGGTTGGACCCGAGTTCTGCTGCCTCAGTAGCATCTTTCAAAAGCGTCCGTTGGAAGTCTGTCTCAAGACTGGGTTCAAGAAGCTCCAGGTTGCCGGTTATCACAGTCAGAAGATTGTTAAAGTCATGGGCTATTCCACCCGTCAGTTGACCCATTGCCTCCATCTTCTGAGCATGGGCAAGGGCTTCCTGGGCTTCTTTGCGCTCGCTCAGATCATGGATGATTCCGGTAAAAAAGGTTTCGCCGTCGACAGCATATTCGCTCACGGAAAGATGCATCGGAAATGTCGACCGGTCGGATTTGAGACCTTCGACTTCACGCCCGATTCCGATGATGCGGCGATGGCCCGTACGCTGATAGCGCTCCATATACCCGTCATGTTCGCTCGCCCAGGGGTCAGGCATCAGGAAATTGATCTTGCGGCCAATGAATTCCGACCGTTTGTATTGAAACAGTTTTTCAGCTGATTGATTGACAGACTTAATAATGCCCCGCGCGTCAATTGTGATGATCGCGTCGACCGCCGCTTCAAGCAAAGCTTCAAGCTTGTCTGTATTCTTCGCTTTGGTCGCCATATGTTCCCCCGGATGGCTTGACGGATGATGCCGTCAAGTAGCCTGGAGCGTCAACTGAGATCGACCGCTTGCGACAAGTTGGCAGACTTTTGATTCAACTCAAAAGATCGCGTCGGCCGCCAAATAATATCAGCCCCAGTCAACGGGTCGGTCGGTCCCGAAAGCAAGCGGCTCCCTGCAGTCCACACGCATGTGCAGGAATGTTCCCCCAACCGCTCGCATTTGGTTCGTCTGTCGACGCGCTAAGGATAAATGAAGCCGTGTCCCCCGCGTTGCTTCTGTGAGCCGCCTATAGACGTAGGGTGCGGTCCCGAAATGTTGTTGTTGTTGGACTGTGCCGAGAAAAAGGGAGCAAAGTCATGAGCTACAAGACTATTATCGTAAACCTCGCGAACGCGGAAAATGCTGAGCGCATGACGGAAATCGCCGTCTCGATCGCGCGCAAGTTCAACGCCCACCTGATCGGTCTGCACACGCTGCAATCGATCGAGATTTATCCGTCGGTTTCCATGTACATGCCGCAGAACATTTCGAAGTCGTTCGACGAGGATCAAGCTGCAGAAGGAGACAAAATCCGCGACATCTTCCTCAACCTAACCGGCAAAGAAGATTTCGTCTCTGAATGGCGGTGTGTGAAGGCAAGCGCACCAAGTGCTGGCAAAGTGATCATTGATCATTCCCGGACGGCTGATCTCATCATTATGGCGCAGCCTGACGAATCCCTCGACCGGGCCGATCAGACGACCATCCAGCGCGAAGTCATCGAAGAATCGGGCCGCCCGGTTCTGATTATTCCGAAAGCGGGCCGGTTCAACCATATCGGTGATCACATCCTGATCGGTTGGAGCGCAACGAAAGAAGCTGCCCGCGCAGTCCATGACGCGATTCCTTTTGCTCAGAAGGGAGCAAAGGCGAGCATCTTCTGGGTGTCCAAATCCAACCAGACTGACAATTACCTGGCTGATACGGGGCACCAGATGGCTATTTGTCTCGACCGGCATGGTGTGAAGGCAGAGGTGACCCACCGGGTTCAACTCGATCTTCCGATTGGCGACGAAATCCTGAATGAAGCAGCGGATACGGGAGCCGACATGATCGTCTCCGGTGCGTACGGCCATTCACGGGTCTACGACTTCATGGTGGGCGCGACGACGCCACATCTCATGAAGCACATGACGGTCCCGGTGCTTTTCTCAAGCTAGGGGGCGGGTTCTGGATCGGCATCCGTACGGATGTTAGATCCAGAACCTTTTTTATTGTTTCCTGCTATCGTTTTTGTCGGCGCCGAAGTGCTGAAAGACTGCGCTTGAGGGCACGCGGCAGATCGCCTGCGACAAGACCCGCCCCGACACGGTTTCCGGCGTCACCATGAAGCCATACGGCGGCCGCCGCGGCTTCGAAGGCTGGCATCGACTGGGCGAGAAGGCCCGCAACAATTCCAGTCAAGACATCACCGGTACCGGCACTTGCGAGATCGGCCGGCGCGTTTGTATTCACTGCCACGCGTCCCGCGGGATTGGCAATAACACTGTCCGCGCCCTTCAGAATGACGCAGGCCTTTGACCGTTTAGCGGCCTGTTGTGCGGCATCGATTTTTGACGCGTTTGATCCAGTGTGACCGAACAAACGTTTAAATTCGCCAAGATGCGGCGTGAGGACGGTTGTACCGATCCGCTCCGCGATCGCACGAAAAAGGGTGTTCGAATGCCCTTCAAACGCTGATAGAGCGCCCGCATCGAGAACGACCGATTTGTCGGTATCAAGGACACCTTCGATAATCCGACGGGTCTCTTCAGTGGGGTCAAGGCCGGGGCCAGCGGCCAGAGTCGTAATGCGTGGATCGGCGAGGACGCGCGCAAGGGCGGCGTTATCGCCAACCGGCGTCAGCATGATCTCGTTGACTTGTGCGGCATGGGCTCTGAGGGCGACAGGGGGGCTTGCGATCGTTACGAGCCCTGATCCTGCCCTGAGGGCAGCCATCGCGCACAGGCGGGCGGCGCCTGCTTTTTCGATTGGGCCGGAGAGGACCAGCGTGTGGCCCCGGTCATATTTGTGGCCGTTAAGATCAGGGACGGGAAGAGTGTGGATCCACCAGTCCGGCTGGTTGAGGATCGCATCCGGCACGATCTCATTGAAGACCTGTTCAGTAATACCGATCTGCGCCAGATGCCGCTCCCCGCAATGGACGCGGCCTGGTAACAGGACATGACCCGGCTTGTACCGGAAGAACGTTACGGTGTGTTCTGCTTTGATCGCGACCCCGCGGACAGCACCGGTTGTGCCGTCAATTCCGCTTGGGAGATCGACGGCAATGACCGGAGTTCCGCTTTCATTGACGCTGCGAATGAGGTCTGCCGCCGGGCCGTGGACATCGCGATCGAGGCCCGCGCCAAAAACCGCGTCAATGACCAGATCGTACTCTTCCGGTTGCGGTGGTTTGCGCAACCTCACAGCCGACGACAGTGCGGAAAAAGCGAAGGCAGCATCGCCTTTCGCCTTTGCCTCATCACCGAGTACGTAAACAGACACCGTCCGCCACGCATCGGCGAGATAGCGTGCGGCGACAACACCGTCGCCACCATTGTTCCCGGTTCCGCAAATCACAAGGATCTTGATCGCATCAGGATAGAGGTTGAGAGCCCGTTCGGCGACTGCATTGCCAGCCTTTTCCATGAGCTGGATGCCGGGGGTGCCCGCTTGGATCGTTAACCGGTCGGCTCTTCCCATCAAATCGGGTCCGATCAATTCGTGCATCGTGACGTCTTCGTCCGGTTATTCGTGTTTGTTATGGCTTCGGTATATTCCACGTGGCAAGAAGTGCAAGAAGCGGCAGCCTACTGGAGATATGGGTGACGGTCAGAAGTATGGGCAAAGAAGTCGATCGAAGTACCGAGGCACCGGAATCGAACCGGCAGGATGATGTCTTTCGTTTCCTGATGAATCCTGCGGCTTATGGGGACAATACAGAAACCGTTGAGGTGGTTCGCACCCACGGTGCGACCGTCTTTCTCGGCAAAACCATTGTCTACAAAGTCAAGAATGCGGTTGATCTTGGCTATCTTGATTTCTCCACCCTGGCAAAGCGCAAAGCCGTCTGTGAACGCGAACTTGCGCTCAATCGCCAATTCGCACCGCAAATCTATGAAGGTCTTGCCATCTTCACGGAAGGAGAGGATGGCACGATCGCGCTTGCGGGCGAGGGTGCTGCAATTGAATACGCCGTGAAGATGAAGCGGTACGGGCGGGGCCAGGAACTCAGCGTAATGGCTGAAACCGGAAGGCTGGACAGGAGCGTCGCGATCAGGCTCGGCGAAATGCTGAGCAATCTCCATAAGTCGCTGCAGCCGGTTGACAATCCGGCTTGGCCGGATCTCATGCTCGACGTTCTGGAGCATGCGCGTATCGCGTTTGAAAAATCCGGCATGGCCGGCTCTACGTCCTGCACAGCCGATCTTGAGTTCGTCACAGAACGGATTGTCTCCGAACTCACCGCGCAACGAGAATTGATCGCGACTCGCGCCGAGGCGGGTTTCGTGCGTCACTGCCACGGGGATCTTCATCTTGGCAACATCGTTTTGCTAGGTGGAGCGCCGACGCCGTTCGATGCTTTGGAATTCAACGATAATCTGGCGCGTACCGATGTCGTTTACGATGCCTGTTTCCTGTTTATGGATATGATCCATCGGGGCTTGGCCGCTGAAGCAAATCTTGCCTTCAACCGGTACGTGCTGAATGCCTATGAGATCATCAAAGATGGTGGATTCCGTCTTCTGCCGATTTTCATGTCCGTTCGCGCAATTATTCGCGCAATGGCATCGGCCGAACGTGCCGCACAATTGAAGAATCGAGATCTTGAAGACTACCGAGCGCTTTGTTTGGAGGCTTCGGCTTATCTCACTGATGCCTGCTCAGCGCTTAACATCAAAATGCCGGGTCTGGTTGCCGTCGGCGGTCTTTCTGGGACGGGTAAGTCGACCATCGCGGCAGCGCTGGCGACTGACCTGCAGAGCGCACCGGGGGCGCTGCATATCCGAAGCGACCTTGAGCGCAAAGCGCTGTTCGGTGTCCCGGAGCTAGAGCCGCTTCCAAAGAGCGCCTATGATCGCGAGACAGGTGAGCGTGTCTATCAAATCATGACTGAGAAGGCCGAAACGGCCTTGTCGCAAGGCCGCAGCGTCGTGCTTGATGCGGTCCATTTGCGGCGAGAAGAGCGTGACGCAGTCGAGGAACTCGCACGACGCCTAAACGTCCCGTTTGTTGGTTTATGGCTTTCCGCGCCTGCTGTTATTCTCCACGAAAGAGTAATATCGAGAAAGAACGATGCTTCGGACGCCGATAGTGCGGTCCTCAACATGCAGCTAGAGGCAGTTGCCGACGGCGAACGGTCGTCGGGTCAATGGCAGATCGTTGATGCGTCAGGCTTGCCTGCCACTGTCCTTTCCAAAGCAAAGGATATCCTCGCTCAGGCCTTTGCAGGTTGACGGCGGCGCGGTTTCGGTTTTGGCTTTTCGACCTCGCGTTCGATTTCCTCGCTGACTTCTTCGACCTCTTCCTTGATGGCTTCAAAATGGCTTGAAAGAGATCCAATGTCACGACGGAACGCCATCTCGCCGATTTTAGCGAGCTTATCGGCGCATTCGCCATAGTGCCGGATGGCGTCCGCGACGTGATTGCGCTGCAGGTCGAGAGCTTCACCGACATTGCCGCACTGGGAAAGCTTGAATGCGAGGCCGAAATCTTCGACTGCGCGCTCGGTCGCAAACCGCAGGATCTCCTGATTGGCCTGAACAAGGCTTCCGAAAAAAGTATCGCCAAGCTCGGTGAAACCTTCCATGGCCTCCTGGTTCGCATGGGAGAGGGCGGTGATCATCCGTCCATCCATGACCGAATAAAGATCCTGACCAAATTTTGTGCTCATATCAGCTTTCCCTTATCTCGCCTTGCAAAAATGGCGGTTACCGGCCAGACGAGGAAGCCGGTGGTGTCCCAAGAATTGGGTGGCTTCGTGAGACCTCTGCCATTCTAATGCGCATGAACCCTACAACCTGCATTGACCTTAATCAGAAGGACCAGAAAATGACCTTTGTGCTTCACGATGAGACGACGGCGCCGGAAAAAGCTCGTGACGCCCTTACCGCAACCCGTAAGAATTTCGGGATGATCCCAAATCTTGAACGGGTCATGGCATCTGCTCCGCCGCTTTTGGCTGGTTATAGCACGCTTTGGGACCTTTTTGACGAAACGACTCTGACACCCGTCGAGCGGCAGGTTGTATATCTGACCGCCAATTTTGAGAATGAATGCGACTATTGCGTGCCATGGCATTCCTTCCTCGCGAAACAGGCTGGAATGAGTGATGCGGAGATTGAAAACCTTCGCAACGGCGCAAAGCTGGACGATCCGAAACTTGACGCCTTAAGCCGTTTTGCCCGCTCGCTGATCGCCAATCGCGGCAAGATTGCACATGCTGACCTCGAAGCCTTTTTCGCGGCCGGATATGGCGATGTTCAGGCAATGGAGGTGATATTGGGTCTGGCCGTCAAGGTGATGAGCAATTACACAAATTCCATTGCAGGCACGCCGCTTGACGCCGAGGTTAAATCGCTTGGTTGGAAGAAGCCAAAGATCACCATGCGCGAAGGCGTATAGGCGCCGTGTCCATGACCTGGGTTTATCTACTGCTTGCAGGCGTCTTTGAGGTTGTTTTCGCAGTCGGCCTCAAGGCATCCAATGGATTTACGAAACCGGTGCCGACTTCGGTCTTTGTGCTTGGGATGATCGCATCCTTCTGGTTCCTGGCTCTTGCCATGCGGGAGCTTCCGGCGGGCGTTGCCTATTCCGTCTGGACCGGCCTTGGGGCAATCGGAACCGTTGCTGTTGCCGCATTCCTCTTTCGCGAAACGCTTGGCTTCGGCACGCTTGCGGGGGTCGCGTTGATCCTCTCGGGTATCGTTGTCATCCGCTTAACATCAACAGCCTGACGAATACTCGGCGGCCGCGTGGTTTTGGATGCCCGTGCCGCAGCTTCTCCTTTCTTTGAACCTTTCTCCGCGTTCGCCACACCCATCACTAACCGGCGAACGCGACAGAAAGGAGAAGAACAATGTCCATCAAAGGCTTCAAAATGATCGCACTCAGCGGTGCGGCTCTTCTGGCAACAACCAGCCTCTCAAGTGCGAAAGACTGGCTCGAATATGTTGAGATCCTGAAC